>CANRCL010000024.1 GCA_947629115.1 uncultured Bacilli bacterium
ATAGCAACAAAAAAATCAACTTGCGTTGATTTAATCATTAACATCGCTTTGGTGCGACGATTTTACCTTTTGGAGCAGGTGATGAGAATCGAACTCACGTTAATAGCTTGGAAGGCTATAGTTCTACCATTAAACTACACCTGCAATTGGACACAAATTAATATTATCAAATTTTTAATTTGTTTGCAACTAAAATCGACTAACTAACCCACTTTTTCTTAAAAAATTGTTTTAATATAGGAAAATTGTTATAATATTTTTAGATAATTTAAGTGTTAATGAGGTGTTATCAATGAAATATATTGGTTATTATTTTTGGTCTAGTCTTTGTAAATTAGCCGGAAACCTTTATTTTGGTGGTAAAGTTATTGGAAAAGATAATATTCCTAAAAATGGTGCTTGCATTTTGGCAGGTAATCATACCGGTAATTTTGATGCTTACTTACTTTTTAAAGGAACAAATAGACCTATACACATTATTGGCAAAAAAGAATTATTTGAGGGACCTTTTAAATGGTTATTTAAAACAATGCATTTAATACCAGTTGACCGAAAAAGTAAAAATCCTAAAGCCAAAGAAGAGGCCCTTAAAATATTAGAAGAAGAAAAAATTTTAGGAATTTTTCCCGAGGGTACTTTCCATAAAAATGATATTCTTCTTCCCTTTAAACCGGGTGTTATCAGTTTTGCTTTAAAATCGAATGCTCCAATTATACCTTTTGCTATCACTAACCAATTTAAATTTCGTAGTCACCCTACTATTGAATTTGGTAAACCAATTTA
Source organism: uncultured Bacilli bacterium (assembly GCA_947629115.1). The sequence goes on from CANRCL010000024.1 coordinate 784, forward strand.
TATCGATAAAATTAAAGAAGATAAATTAACATATTTAGAAAATACTATCAAAAATATGATTACAAAATAATAATCCATTAAAATATCATTTTATATAACTTTGAATTATTTCAGCATCATCTAAATGCACTTTTTCGTGACCAATTATTTGATAATCTTCGTGTCCTTTACCTAATACTAGTAAAATATCTTTATCTTCTAACATATTTATTCCCTTTTCTATGGCTTCTTTTCTGTCATAAATTATTTCATAGTTAGAAGCATTATTATCTTTAATGATATCTTGCATTATCTTTTTAGGGTCTTCAGTTCTTGGGTTATCGTTAGTAAAAATAACATAATCCGAAAGTTCTGTGGCAAGTCTTCCCATAATTGGCCTTTTAATTGGGTCCCGGTCTCCTCCACAACCAATAATAGTTATAATTCTATTTTTTTTAAGTTCATTATAAGCCCTAATTACTTTTTCTACGGCATCAGGTGTATGAGCATAATCTACTACGGCATATCCCTTTCCTACTTTATAAGTTTCACATCTTCCCTTTGGTGGAAATATATCTTTAGTAATATCAATAATATCTTTTATTTTAAATCCAATTAAATTTAAAACTCCTAAAGCAGTTAAATAATTATAAATATTAAATTTACTAGTTAAATTAGTTTTTACATTATACATATTTTGGTGATAAGAAAAAGTTAATTCTGTATAATCAGGTTCAATATGATAATTCTCTATTTTATAATCCCCATTTAATCCAAATGTTGCATACTCTTTATTAGTTATAAAGGCTTTATAATTGTCATCATCACTATTAAGAAGTATTTTTCCCTCATCATTTAAATAATTAACTATTTTAACTTTTTCTTTTAAATAGGCTTCCATTGTTTTATGGTAATCAAGATGGTCTTCAGTTAAATTCGTAAATGCTGCGCCCACTAGTTTTAAACCAGCAATTCTTTCAAATGCTAAAGCATGACTAGATATTTCCATAACTAAATATTCACAATTATCATTTACTAATCTTTCTAAATATTTATATAAAATTAAAATATCTGGAGTTGTATTATTTAACTCTTCTTTTATATTTTGATAGAAAAAACCAATTGTTCCTAAATAAGCGGCTTTTTTACCTAATTTATTTAACATTTGATAGGCTAAATAACAACTAGTTGTCTTACCATTAGTACCAGTTATTCCAATTATTTTTAATTTATTAATTTCTTTACTATATTCTAAAACTAAATGTTCTTTTAAATATTCTTTTGTATCTTCAACTTTTTCATAAGGCACTTGTAAAGTTAAATCTTCTTCTCCAACTACTTTACTGGCTCCATTTTTAATAGCCTCTGAAATAAAACTATGGCCATCAACCGTATGTCCTTTAATAGCCACAAATACTTGACCTTTTTTAACTAATTTAGAATTAGTTTCATATTTAATCAAAGTAATCACTTCCTCTAATTAATTATATTATACTAAAAATATACTGTTTATTTAAGTTAATATTCACTTTTTCTAAAAATGCTCATTTAATACTCATTACAAAATAGTCTTTTTATTGTCAAAAATATGTCAAATATTTAATTCTTTTATCTATAAATAAACTTTAAAAATTAATTTAGTTTTATAATAAATACAAGTAGGTAATAGTATGCATAAAAAACAAATTGTTAATTTTTTTAAAAATAATTATCCCCTTATGATAATATTAATCAGTTCTTTAATTATTGGACTACCTTTAATGCGACTTAATGCTATATCAGGACACGATGCTAGTTTTCATTTCTTTAGAACTTATGGAACTAAATTAGCCATATTAGATAAGCAATTAATTCCAATGGTAAATTATGTAATGTTAAATGGTTTAGGATTTGCTCCCAATATTTTTTATGGTGTTCTTTCTTCTTATGGAGTAGCCTTAATTTCTTTCTTTACTCCTACTTTTGGTTTGGCTATTAACATTTTTATTATTTTAACTATTTTCTTATCTGGATTATTTATGTATCAATTTATGTTATATTACACTGATAATAAAAATATTGCTTTAGTGGGAGCCTTTATTTATATGATAATTCCTTATCACTTATATGATATTTATTATCGTATGGCTTTTGGAGAAATTATTTCTTTTGTTTTTGTACCTCTTTTATTTCATGGTTTATATAATGTTATTTATCGTGATACTTCTAAATGGTGGTATATAACTATTGCTACGGCTCTTTTATTTTTATCTCATACTATAAGTACTTTAATGGCTGGTATATTTGCTGGTTTATATGTCCTTTTAAATATTAAAAAAGTTTGGCAAAAAGATAAAGTTAAAAAATTAATTTTTAGTGTTTTACTCGCTTTATTATTATCTTTACCATCTTTTATTCCTTTAATCGAGGCTAGAATGAGTGCTAGTTATATGGTCTTTAATCATAGTTTTATGAAAACTAATCCCTCTTATATGCATAAAAGTGCCATAAATCTTTTTACTAAAATAACTGAAATACCGCATTTTATTGCTATTACTTATGGAATAATTCTTCTTTTAATATTAGTTTATATTATATATTTAAAATTCACAAAAAAAGAAAAACAATCTAATTTAACTTATTTAATTTTAGGTATTATCTCTCTTATTTTAACCTTAAATATTTTCCCTTGGCAAATACTTCCCCAAGTATTTTCAACTTTTCAATTTCCATGGCGTTTTCTTTTTATGACCTCTTTCTTTTTAGCCATCATTATTCCTATTTATACTCATAAAATATTTAAGAAATCTTATTTCCTTATTATTCCTATCGTTATCTTTTCTCTTTTAAGTATTAAGTTTCTTAATGCTGGATTTAAAAAAAATATATTAGATAATAACATTATAAATAATAATGCCATTACTTTAAAAAATAATAAAATTGTAAAAAGTACTGGAAGTGCTAGTAGTGAATATTTAACTGATAACTCTATTTATAATTATGAATATTTAAAAGATTATAAAGAACCTATGATAATTAAAGGAAATGGTTTAATTCAAGACTATGAAAAAACGGGAACTCATTTAACTAGTAATGTTCAACTATTAGAAAAAAGTACTATTGAACTACCTTTTATTTACTATCCAGGTTATAAAATAATGGTTAATAATAAAAAAGCAAATTATTTTGAAACTACTAATGGACTTATTGGTATTAATTTAGATAAAGGAACGTATGATATAAAAATGCATTATCAAGGAACTCCATTAATGATAATGGCCTATTCTACTTCTTTAACTAGTTGGCTTATTTTAACAACTTATTTAATAATTAAAAAAAATAAAAAATCATTATAATTTTTTACTTTCTTACTTTTCTTCTTCTTCTCTTTCTTTTTTTCGTTTTATGAATCATTAACAAAAGAAATAAAAATACTAAAACTATTCCTATGGAAAATATTTTATGATTTTCTAAATATTTTGGTATTGATAAATTAATACTTTCTTCTAAAAAAATATCTTGCGTAAAAGTTTTATCTTGATAGTGGTAAGTAATTGTTCCTAACTTATCGCCTTTTTGATTTTTAAAATCTAAAGTATCTAGACCATCATATTCATATTTTAAATCTTCAGTTTTTATTTTGTCACTATAAATACTAATATCATCTTGGACTTTAACTTCATAACTATCTATTTGGGCATCCTTTACGGGAATACTAAATAAAACATCATCTTTTTTAAATAATACTTCATTTTTATAATTATTATTTAAATAATTAACAATAGTTAAAGCATCCTCTATATTATAGCCTTTACCATATACCCTTTCGGCCCCTAAAGTAATTAAGATTAATTCTTTATCGACAACTTTGATAATGGAAGCCATACATAAACCAGCCTGACTAGTAAATCCTGTTTTACTACCAATAATGGGAGTTAAATCATAGATATTATTGCGATTATAAACATTTAAAGTTGTTTCAACTTCTAGACCATTAGATAAAGTATAATTTTTGGTTTTATATATTTTACTAAATAAATCATTTTTTAATGAATATAATAAAATTTCTAATACTTCTTTAGGAGTACTATAATGTTCTTCAATATCATAACCAGTCACATTATTAAAATGAGTATTAATAAGTCCTAAATCTTGGGCTTTTTGATTCATTAATTTAATAAAATCTTGCGTATTACCACATATACCATGCGCTAAAGCCGTTGTGGCATCTGCCCCACTGGGAAGTAAAGAAGCATATAATAAATCCAAATAAGTGACTTTATCTCCGACTTTAAGTCCCGCTACGGAAGCATCAAATGGTACTTCATTTAACATTTCACTAGTAATAACTATGCTCTCATTTAAGTCAGAAATATTTTCAATGGCTACAATAGTAGTCATCATTTTAGTTAGACTAGCAATTTTACTAACAGTATTGGCATTTTTTTCATATAATATTTCTTTAGTATCTGGGTCATATAATAAAACATTAGTAGAATGTAAATCAGGTAAAGTCATACCTAATACTTTAAAAGGAAATATTAATAAAATTAAAAATACTACTATCTTTTTCATAATATTACCCATAAATTCTCTTTAAAAATGTTTTATTATTATCTCTTATTAAAACAACTAAATCGTCATCATAAACATCATTGATTATATGTCCTGCTTCATTATCTAAAGAGCCAATATTTAATGAGTGTTCATTTAAAGACTTATCACTTAAAAGTAATATATCTCCAACTTGAGGATTTTTTTCTAAATCATAAAATTCAATATTAATTTTATATATTTTGTTATTACAATTTAAAGTGTAAACATAATTATCGATGTTTTGTATCACTACTTTGTTCATATCTTTCTTCTCCTTCTAATTCTACTCTATTATTTAAATATTCATTATCACTAAAATATTTTCTAATTACTTCTTCCCGATTAAGAATTTCTAAAACTTGTAAATTACGGGCATTCCATAAAGACATATTTCCAAAATTCTGTAATTTAGGAGCAATAAAACTTCTTAAATTTTGGTCAAAAGTTAACGCCTCATCACCTAATTCTTCTAAACTTAAAAGTTCAATATCTTCTAAATTAGCACTATGTAAAAAATAAGAGTCGGCTTTTTTTAATTTAGGGAAATGAACATATTTAAGAACACTATTATTAGGTAAGAAATAACCTCCTGCATATTCTAAATTACTTAAATCTACTTCTTCTAAAGTATTATTTGCGTACAAAAATTCTTCACCAGCGGCTTTTAATTTAGGAGTATCTAGTTTAGTTAAAGATACATTATCATAAAGGAAGAAACCGCCAGCCATTTCTAAATTTGACATTGAAAGTTCTTCAAGATAAGCCACATAACATAAAAATTCATGTAAAACATAATTAAGACTATTATTAATAAATTTTTTCATTCGATTATTTTTATCTAAATGAATTTCCGTTAATGCTCCATCTTTTTGTATAATAGATACTATTTTGCCATCACTAGTATTGGTTATTTTAATATTCTCTATATCTTGCATAAAAATGGGAAAGCAATCTTCAATATCAGTATCATATAAATAAAGTTCTTTATGTTGTAAATCAAGAATAAAATAATCAAAAATAAGATATTTTTCTTTTTCATATTTTTTTACTTCTAAATTATCAATGACAATATTATCTGCACAATAATATTTATTATTTATTACATAATTATAGCGATAATATTTACCATCATGGGCTCTTACATAATTACCGAGTTCTACTTCATTACCACTATAAAGTTGTTTAATACCATAATATTTTTCAAAACTATATGTTAAACCATCAACAATATTATCTAAATTATTGGAAAATGTTGCATCTGGATTTTGTTCTGGCAATCTAGTATCTAAAGAATGATTATAACGATTTTTAATAGATAATGTATTAGTGCCATCTTTATCAAATTGAATACTTATAACGCTAGTTCCATATTCATCTTGCCTAGTTGGAGGTACTTTTCTTTTTATTTCAGTAGCATTTTGTTTAACCGCAAAGAAAACTCGACATCTATTTAACCGCCCACCATTAAATGTACATAAGGCTTCTCCTGGAGCATAATATTCTTTAAAACTTTGAATTTCCTCTTCAGTATGACATTCATAAAGTTGATAACCTACTCTACGCATTAGTACTTCTGGTGGTTCTAAAATTTCACTTACTGATTTAGTTGGCTGTTCAAATTTACTGTAAATAAAAATTTTAAAAGGCTTAAGATATTCACCATTTTCTAAATCTTTATATAAATTATGATTAGGATTAAAATTACTTGTTAAAATATTAAGTAAAACTCCCGGCTTATCTAGTATAGTTGCAAAAGTTTCCTTACAATAGTGAGCCATATCTTCGCCATATAATTTTTTAATTATCTTTAATTCATTTTTCATAATCATCACTTACATTATAACAAATTTTAAAATAATATTTAATATCTTTATCTAGTAATTTACAATTGTAATTATCAATTTTATTTATTACTAATTTTTGCATTCTATCTTCCTATTCTATTTTTAAAATTATCAATATCAATCGTTTGATGACTAAATAAACAATAACAGCCCACTATTTTTAAATTTGACATATTAATTCGTCGTATTGCATTATTACCATATAAAAAATAATCTTTTGCTATCTCCAAATTTGGCAGATAAATTTCTTCTATTGTAGTATTATTGGGTAAAAAATAATTTTCGGCTTCTTCTAAATTTGGCAAACTTAGTTTTTTTAAAGCATTATTGTAGTAAAGGAAACAATATCCGGCTATTTTCAAATTTGGCATATCAATTTCTTGAATAGAATCATTATAAAAAAAGAAAAACCTTTCTGCTTCTTCTAAACTTGGTAAACTTAATTTTTGTAAGGTATTATTTTTGTAAAAGAAATAATTTTTGGCTATTTTCAAATTCGGCAGATAAATTTCTTGGATAGAATTATTATAATAAAAGCAATTATCTCCTACTTCTTCTAAACATGGTAAACTGAAAATTTTTAAGGCATTATTTTTGTAAAAGAAATAATTTCCTGCTTTTTTTAAATTTGGCAGATAAATTTCTTGGATTGTATTATTATAGCCTAAAAAATAATTGCCGGCTTCTTCTAAATTAGGTAAACTTAATTTTTTTAAAGTATTATTTGAGTGAAAGAAACAATTTCCGGCTTTTCGTAAACTTGGCAAATTGATTTCTTGGATTGTATTATTGTTAAATAAAAAATTATCTCCAACTTCTTCAACGTTTAAAATTTCTAATTTAATGAATGCATTATTCTTGTCTAATACTATTTTTACTTTATTATCATCTTTTAATGTAATATTTATAATTTTTCCTATTGTTTCTTTTTCTATTTCTATTTTTTCTATATTTTCTAACATTTCTATAAAAGATTCTACAAGTGTTTTATCATATAACATAATTTTTTTATTTACTAAATCTAATATAAAATAATCAAATATTATATATTTTTCTTTTGGATATCTTTTTACTTCAAAATTATCAATTATAATATTATTTGGGCAATAATATACATTAAATATTTCATAATTATATTTATAATATTTACCATCATTGGCCCTTACATAACCATCTATTTCAAATCCATTATTTTTATATTGTTGAACTAAACCATATTTATTAGCAAAACTTTCTGTTAATCCTGGAATTATATTATCTAAATTATTCGAAAATGTTGCATCGCAATTGTTTACTATATGATTATATCTATTTTTTATAGATAAAGTATGTGAATTATCTTTAGTAAATTGAATACTTATAACACTTGTACCATATCTATCTTGTCTTTTAGGATTAGGATAATCTTCTCTTTTTATTTCGTCAACATCTTTTTTTAATGCAAAAAAGACATAATCATTATTTAATCTTCCTCCATTAAATGTACATAATTGTTCTCCAGGAGCATAATATTTTTTAAATCTTTGAATTTCTTCTTCAGTATGACATTCATAAAAATCATATCCGGCTTCATTTAATAATTCTTGAGGAGATTTATCACTCTTTATTTCGTTATTATTTTCTGTATCTACAAGAATATATATATAATTTTTAAATTCACATTCTAACTTTTGTTCTATTATATCTTGATACAAACTATGATTAGGTTCAAAATTATCTAATAACAATTTTAAAAGTAATCCTTTTGTTTCTAATATAGTAGCAAAAGTTTCCCTACAATAGTGAGCCATATCTTCGCCATATAATTTTTTAATCATTTTTAATTCATTTTTCATTTTGATTTCCTATAATTAACGATGTTTAGTATCATTTTGTTCATAACCCATTTCTCCCTCTATTCTTACTTGACCATTTAAATAAGGATTATTTTTAAAATATTTTTTTATTATCTCTTCTCTATTGGGAACAATTAATTCTTTTAAACCTTTAGAACGGGCTAAAAAATTACCACCTATATTTCTTAAATTAGGAGCATATAATTTTTGTATTCTTTGATTAAAGGCTAAAAAATTAAAACCACTTTTCTCTAAAAGAGGTAAATATATTTCTAATAATTCTTTATTTTGAGCCAAAAAATTATCTTCTACTGATTTTAATACTGGGGCTTCTAAATACTCTAATGATTTGTTATTAAACAAAAAAGATAAACCAATTTTTTCACTATCTCTTAAAGTTATACTTTGTAAGAAAATATTATAGAATAAATAATATTTAGGTATTTCTTTTAAATTATCATTTACTAAATTAAGCATTCGATTTTCTTTATCTAAATGAATTTCAATAACATTACCATTTTGAGGAGTTAAATATACTGTTTTTTCACATTTATCTTCACTATTTAAAATTTCTACTTTTTCAATCTTTCCAATAGTTTCCACAAAACTATCTTCAATATTTTTATCATAAAATTTTAGTTCTTTACATCTTAAATCAAGAAAAAAATAATCAAAAATTAAATATTTTTCTTTTTCATATTTTTTTACTTCTAAATTATCAATAATTGTATTATTAGGGCAATAATATACATTACCAATTCTATAATTATATTTATAATATCTGCCATCTCGGGCTTTTACATAATTAGGAATGCTAAAAGCAAATTGAGGACAAGTTTGAATTATTCCATAATATTTTTCAAAACTATAAGTTAAACCCGGAATAATATTGTCTAAATCATTAGCAAAAGTAGCATCAGCATTTTCAACGGTATCATTATAACGATTTTTGATAGATAATGTATTAGTGCCATCTTTATCAAATTGAATACTTATAACACTAGTTCCATAGTTATCTTCTCTGGCGGGATATTCACATCTTTCTATTTCAGTAGCATTTTTTTTAACCGCAAAGAAAACACGGCATTTATTTAATCTTCCCCCATTAAAAGTACATATCTTTTCACCATCGGCATAATATTTTTTAAATCTTTGTATTTCTTCTTCAGAATGACATTCATATAAAATATACCCGACTTCATTTAATAATTCTTCGGGAGTTTTATCAGTAATAACTTTTTCTCTTTTTCTTGTAAATTTACTAATTACAAATTTTTTAAATAACTTTAGAATACAATTTTCTTCTAAATCAGTAAACAATGTATGATTAGGATTAAAACTACTTACTAAAATATTCGTTAAGTAGCCATCATATTCTAAAATAGTAGGAAAATTTTCTTTGCAAAATTTTGCCATTTTTTCCCCATATAATTTTTTTATTACCTTTAAATCATTCTTCATATATTTATTATAACACAATCTATTTAGAAATTCTTTATTAACTTATAATTTTACTTCTTTTCCTTTTTCAGCCCATCTAATAAATTCATCTGCCCCTATATTATATTGAGGTTTTAAGTATTCATATAAATGTAGATTATCTTTTTTAAAGTTATTATTTAACATATCTTTGACAAATTTATCTTTAACATCTTGTAATAATTCCTCTAAAGAATTATATTCTCTTATGCCTTTATAAAGAACCCAAGAATGTTCAAACCAATAATATTTTTGACCTTTTTTATAAACTAAAAAAGTATGGGTTGAACAATTAGTATTATCATAATGAATAATAAAATAAGTATTAAATTCATAACTACTTTGCTTAAATAAATATCTTTCTAATTCTACTTGGTCCCAACAAACTCCTAGTTTACTTTTTAATAATTCTTGAGGACTTTGTAAGATATAATTTTTACCAAACAATTCATCATTATCTATATATTTTTGCCCTTTTTTATTAACCCAACCATATTCTATATCATTCATTATTTTTATAATGTCATCTTCTGTATAATAATTCCAAATACTTAATTTTCCTTTTATTTTTAAAGGTTTATTTAATGGTTTTACATTAGTTAATAGCCAAGCATAATTACCAACTTGATAATTACCACAAATATATTCTTCATAATGATTATTCTTAATATCTTGAATAAATTCTTCGGTCATATAAATAACATCTTTTAACTCACATTCACAAATAATTTCACTATATTTAAAATCCATACCTTTAATCAATTTTTGTAAATCTAAAGAAAGATTTTTAGCAAGTTTACTTTTACCTGCATGAATATATAATTTACCACGATAAGAAGTATTCCAAGTTCGAGTTTCAATATGTTTAATATTATTTTTAATTAGAGAAGCATAAGGTTCTTTTATGGTTAAACATTTCACTACTATCACCTAAATTAATTATAACAAATTTTTATTTTTCTTTAAATATTGGTTGCCTTAAATGATTACTTTTAGTTCTTTCTATATATTGAACTTTACATGTTAATTTAGGAGTTATATAATTTATTTCTTTTTTATAATCATAAAAAGAACTAGTTTTATTAATTTTACATTTAATTATTTGATTATATAGTTTATGTTTTTTAGCCATGGATACTTTACCGACAAAATATAATTTATTTCTCCGTTTTTCTCCTAAATATAAAGTTAAACTTGCATTTTTATTTGTATCAGTATAACCTCCAATAAAAAAGGTTTCTTGTTTAAAATTTTTAATCTTTAGCCAATTATTAGAACGAGTATTAATTATATAAGGACTATCTTTCTTTTTAGCCACTATACCCTCTAAATTTAATTTTTGAATTTCTTTAAAATAAGACGTACCTTGTTCATTTAACCATTTGGTTTTAATAAAATAATCATTTTCTGAATAACTATCTAATATATCTTTTCTTTCTAAAAGAGATAAATTGGTTAAATCTTTACTACCTTTATATAATATATCAAAGCATACAAATACAATGGGACTTTCAATACTTTGATTTTTAATTTTAGATATATTTTTAAGATGAGACCTTTCTTGTAATTTACTAAAAGATGGTAAGCCATTTTGAAAAGCCACTATTTCGCCATCAAATATCGTATTTTCTTTAACTAATTCTTTTATATTTTGTAATTCTGGAAATAAATTACTTATGTCTTGCTTATTTCTCGTTTGCACTATAACTTTATTGGGACTCACAAAAAGAACTGCTCTTATACCATCAAATTTTAATTCAAAAATATAATCTTTAGAGTCAAAAGGTTTTTCTATTTCTTTTAATAACATAGGTACCCATTTTTTATTTTTCCAAATATTCATTATTTTTTCTTCAAACTCTTTTCTAATGCCTCAAGTAAATCACTAACTTGCTCTTTTTGACGTTTTTTAACCTTTTTTATTTCTTTGCCATTTAATTTATCTTCAATTGCGTCTTTAATATTATCTTGGTATTCGTCTTGATATTTATCGGGCTCGAATTTACCTTTTCTTTCTTCGATTAATTTAATGGCTAACTCTAACTCTTTGGAATTAACTTCTTTTTCTTGGATTTCTTCTTCCGGAAGCATTACTTCTTCTTTAAAAAATAAAGTTGTCATAATAATGCCATAATTAGTAAGTCTTAAAATACAATAGTAAAATTTACTACCAATAACTGTTTTAGCCAATGCCACTTTTTTAACTTTTTTTAAAGCCTCACAAAATAAATTATAGGCTTTACTCTTTTTTTCAGTTTCTAATAAATAACTTTTTTCAAAATAAGCCGGGTCAATATCTTTGATATCAATAAAAGAAACAATTTCTATTTCTTTTTCATTTTCGGGTTTTAATTTATCTAATTCTTCTTTAGGAAAAGTTAAATATTTATCTCTTTCATATTCATACCCTTTAATAATATCTTTTTCTTTAACTTGTGTTTTACAATGTTCACAATATTTAACATAATTAATTCGATGAAGACATTTTTTATGTAATTGATTAAATGATGTATCATTATTTCTAATTAAAGGATTCATAACTATTGGAATATTAACAAGACCAAAAGAAATGCTACTATGGATATTAGGCATATTTATTCACCAATATTATTATTAACTTAAATATCTAAATTATGTATAACAAAAAATAGGCTAATGTCATAAATTAAGATAGGAAGTGAAATATGAATTTTGATTATAATTTTGGAAATGACTACTATAAATATTTTAAAGATGTCGGTTTTAAATGTACTAAATATAAAATAGTAGTGCCACCTCAAGAACAAGACAAACAACCAGGAATGGAATATTTAATGGACCCATTACCTATATTTGATAATCCTAACTATAAAGGAAGTGGTAAATTAAAAGATAAAGTAGCCATTATTACCGGTGGAGATAGTGGACTTGGAAAAAGTGCGGCAATTTATTTTGTTAAAGAGGGAGCCAAAGTAGTTATTCCCTATTTAAATGAAGATAAAGATGCTTATGATACCAAAAATTATATTACCTCTTTAGGTGGCGAATGTCTTTTATTAAAAGGTAATATTTGTGATAAAAAGTTCTGTGAAGAAATAGTTAAAGAAACCATTAATAAATTTGGCAAAATAAATATTTTAGTTAATAATGCTGGTGTTCAATACCAACAAAATAGTTTAGACTGCATTAGCGATGAACAATTTGACTATACAATGAAAGTAAATATTTATGGAATGTTTTATTTAACTAAAGAAGTCTTACCTTATCTTCATAGTAATGATAGTATTATTAATTTAAGTTCTATTACAACTTTTTATGGCGAACCGCAATTAATTGACTATGTGACAACTAAAGGTGGAATTGTTGGATTTACTAGAGCCTTAGCCAGAAATTTAGCCCTTAAAAATATTCGAGTAAATGCCATTG
>CANRCL010000025.1 GCA_947629115.1 uncultured Bacilli bacterium
CCGGAAATATATACGGAGTATATATTTCCGGTGGCGCTAATGAATATACGGCCGCATATGTGAGTGGTAACGTAGGTCAAAGTGGTTTTATAGATGATACAGAATTAAAAACAACATATAAAAATTACGTAGATATATACCCATCAGATAGCGATGAAACAACATATGCTAAAAGGAAATTGGGAGATGCCACTGGAGAAATGGGACCATTTTATGCTTATTATGATGGAGATGGAACAGTAGGACAAGGTTCAACACCAGGTACATTAAGATACCATAGTAGTTGGTACTCTGATGTTTCGGCTTTCATTGGCTTTAACGTTCCTTGGTTTATTCGAGGTGGTGTTCCCGATGACGGCGGTAGCGGAGGACAATTTTACTTTCTTAGATTCACTGGGGCTATCCATGAACGCTTTGGTACCCGTCTTGTTTTATCCCCATAAAAAAGGAATGATGGCAATATCATTCCTTTTAAAATGGATAAGAAAGAAGGCTATTCTTCGGTGTCAATAGTGATCCATTCAGTTGTTCCACAATTCGTACATATTTGTGGTACTAAAACCTTTTTACCTTTTGGTAAATCAATTTTTTTCTCAAGAGTAACACAAAGTAATCCTGTTTCTTCATCGATATAACAACGTCCTTGTGTTTGGGCCTCTTGACATTTACTACATCCTGGTTTTTTCACTTTTAATCACCATTATTATTATGGTTAAAAATTCTACAAATATTCATTAAAATAAGGTATAATTAAATTGGTGAAATATTATGGAATATGAAATAAAAGCAAGAATTAGTAATAGACATGTGCATTTAACTAAAGAGGCATATGATAAATTATTTTCGCAACCATTAACTAAAAAAAATGATTTAAATCAAGTTGGTGAATTTGCTGCCAATGAAAAAGTTAACATTAAAATTGGTGATAAAGAAATAAAAAACGTTCGTATTGTAGGGCCTTTAAGAACTTATAATCAAGTAGAAATTTCTATGCATGATGCCAGAACTTTAGGAGTTAAACCTCCCGTTAGAAGAAGTGGCGATTTAAAAGATAGTTTAGAGGTAGTTATTGAAACAGAAAAAGGCTCAATTAAAACTAATGGGTTAATTATTGCTAATAGACATATTCATATGACACCTGAACTTGCAAAGAAATATAATGTTAAAGATTATCAAAAAGTTAAAGTTAAAGTTGGGGGAGATAAAAGCGGTATTATGGATGCTGAAATAAAAGTAAGTGACAATGGTTATTTAGAACTTCATATTGATACTGATGATGCCAATGCTTTTTTACTTAATGATAATGATGATGTAATAATGATTATATAGGTATTTTATGAAATGGAAAATTGGTAATGTTGAAATAAAAAATCAAGTAGTTTTAGCGCCAATGGCTGGAGTGACAAGTACAACTTATCGCAAAATTTGTCACGAAATGGGCTGTGGTTTAGTCGTGGGAGAAATGGTTTCTGATAAAGCATTAGTTTATGAATCTAAAAAAACTTTTGATTTATTAAAATATAGTGATGAAGAAAGACCAATATCCCAACAAATTTTTGGTGGCGATGCCGAATCAATGGGAAAGGCCGCTCAAATTGTCGAAAATTATATGCATCCTGATATAATTGATATTAATATGGGGTGTCCCGTACCTAAAGTAGCCATAAAAAGTCAAGCCGGTAGTAATTTACTTAAAGACCCCAAAAGAGTTTATGATATTGTATTTACAGTAGTTAAAATGGTTAATGTTCCAGTCACTGTTAAAATTCGTAGTGGTTGGGATGAAAATAGTATTAATGCTCCTGAAATTGCTCAAATTTGTGAAAAGGCCGGTGCAAAAGCCATTTTTGTTCATGCCAGAACTAGAAAACAAGGATATTCTGGTAATGCCGATTGGAGTATTATTAAAAAAGTTAAAGAAAGTGTATCGATACCAGTTATTGGTAATGGCGATATTAAATTTTGTTATGATGCTAAAAGAATGCTTAAAGAAACTGGTTGTGATGCCGTAATGATTGGAAGAGCAACCCTAGGTAATCCTTGGTTAATAAAAGAATGTGTAGAATATTTAGAAAATGGCCTTGAACCTACAAGTGTGAGTAATACAGAAAAAATTACGATGATGAAAAGAATAGTTAATGATTTAATTGAAGAAAAAGGCGAAAAAGTTGGAACTTTAGAACTTAGGACAATGTTAATGTATTTTTTTAAAGGCTTACCCAATACCAAAGAAGTTAAATTAGCCATATGTAAAGCCACTACTAAACAAGAATTTTTAAAGATAATTGATGATTATGATGCTTTAATAAAGGAGTAAAAGATGGAAATTTTAAAAGAAATACAACAAAAAACTATTATTATTTGTGAAAATAGTTATAAAGAAGCAATTTTAGAGGAAATGAACAATCATCATCTTTTTTTACCTTTAAAATTCTATACTAAAAAAGAATTCTTTCAAGAATACTTATTTTCTTTTGATGAAAAAACAATTTACTATTTAATGAAAAAATATCACTATAAGATTGATGTTATAAAAATGTATTTAAAAAATTTATATTTCATTAATAGTGATTCTACCTACCAAAATCCTAAATTAGATTTTTTAGTTAAATTAAAACAAGAACTTAATCAAGAACAACTACTTTATTATAATCCAATGTTTCAAGAATATCTTAAAGACTATCAAATTATTATTTATGGTTATGATTATTTAGAAAATTATGAAAAAGAAATATTAAGTAAATTAAAGGCAATATTTTATGAAGATAAAATAAAGTATAAACCTAAAGAAGTTTTAAAATTTGCCACTTTAAAAGAAGAAGTTAGTTATATTACACACTCTATTGCTGATTTAATAAATAATAATGTTAGTATAAATAAAATTAAATTAATGAATGTTAGTGAAGAGTATTATAATGATTTAAGACTATATTTTACTTTATATAATATCCCTATTAAAATACCTACAAGTAATAATTTATTAAGTAATGCTATCATAAGAGATTTTTTAAATCATATATCAGATAGTCAAGAATATTTAACTCAATTAAATAATGATTTTAGTAATAAAATAATTACTATTTTAAATAAATACCCCTTTGTTAAAGAAGAAAATTATTTAAAAGAATTATTAACTTATGAATTTCAAAAAACACCAGTAGATAATTTTAAAGAAGAAAATTATGTAAAATTAATTGATATAAATGATTATGTAAGTGAAGATGATTATGTTTTTCTTTTGAATTTTAGTGCTGGTATTATCCCAAAAACAGAAAAAGATGAAGATTATATAACTGATTATATTAAACCTTTATTAAAGATGGATAATACAATTTTAAAAAATAAACAAATAAAAGAATATACAATTAAGAAAATTCAAAAAATAAAAAATCTAGTTATTACTTATAAATTAAAAGATACCAAAAAAGAATATTATCCCTCTATATTAGTTAGTGAATTAGGATTACAAGAAGTCTCAAAAAAAGAAGACATTTTAAATAGTTATTCTCTTAAAATAGATAAAATTAAATTGGCTAAATTAGAAGATGAATATTATAAATATGGTACAATATCGGATGAATATTTTATTTATAAAAATAATTTAAATATTACTTATAATACTTATGACAATAAATTTAAAGGGATAGACTTAAATGATTTAAAAAATTATCTTAATAATGAATTAACTTTATCTTATAGTAGTTTAAATAATTATAATAAATGTGCTTTTCGTTTTTATATTGCTAATATTTTAAAATTAGATAAATATGAAGAAACTTTTGAGGCCTTTATTGGTTCCTTATTTCATTATTTACTTTCTTTAAATAAAGATATAAATATCGATGAAGAAATTAATACTTATCTTAATAAAAATGCTAAAGTTTTAACCTTAAAAGAAAGAGTATATTTAAGAAAGATAAAAGAAGATATTATCTTTGTTTTAGAAGAAGTTAAAAAACAAAATGCTAGTTATGGTTTAAATAATACTTTATGTGAAAAAAAGATAGTAATTGATAAAAGTAGAGAAATACCAATTTATTTTAAAGGATTTGTAGATAAAATATTATATAAAGAAGAAAATAATCAAACTTTAGTAGCCATTATTGATTATAAAACTGGTAATGTTAGTACTAAACTTAATTATTTATTATATGGTTTAAATTTACAATTACCTATTTATTTATATTTGGTTAAAAAGAGTAATCTTTTTACTAATCCAGTTTTTGTTGGTTTTTACTTACAATTTATTTTGAATAATAATATTTTACGTGATAATAAAAAAAGTTATCAAGAATTAAAAAGAGAAAATTTAAAATTAGATGGTTATTCAAATACTTCCGAAAGTATCATAAGTCGTTTAGATAGTAATTATCAAAATTCCCATTTAATTAAAAGTTTAAAAGTAAATAGTGATGGTAATTTTAGTGCTTATGCTAAAGTTTTAACGAATGAACAAATGGACCATGTAACTAGATTAACAGAAAAAAATATTGATGAAAATATTACGAAAATTTTAAATGGTGAATTTACTATTAATCCTAAAAAAATTGGCTATGAAAATGATATTGGTTGTGAATATTGTCATTTTAGAGATATTTGTTTTAAAAAAGAAAATGATTATGTTATTTTAGAAGAAATAAATTCTTTAAATTTTTTAGGAGGTGATGAAAATGCCTGATTTTACTTATGAACAAAATTTAGCCATTAAAACTAGAGGTCAAAATATAATTGTTTCTGCGGGGGCTGGTTCTGGTAAAACAGAAGTTTTAAGTGAAAGAGTAATTTATCATTTAAAACAAGGAATAAAAGTAAATGAATTATTGATTTTAACTTTTACTAATGCCGCGGCTTTAGAAATGAAAAATCGTATCCGCCAAAAGATTTTAGATAGTAAAGGTTTAGAAGATAATTTAGATTATTTAGAAAGTTCTTATATAACTACTTTTGATTCTTTTACTTTATCTCTTTTAAAAAAATATCATTATATCTTAAATGTTTCTCCTAATTTAAAAATAATTGATGATAGTATAATTGCCATCATAAAAGGCCAAATTATCGATAGAGTATTAGAAAAATTCTATGCCGAAGATAGTGATTTATTTCAAAAATTAATTAATGATTTAACTAATAAAAATGATACAGAGTTAAAGACAGCCATTTTAGAAATTATTAGTTCTTTAGAAAGAATTACGGATATTGATTATTATTTAGATAACTATATTAATAACTATTTAAGTAGTGAAAAAATAGATGAGTATATTGAAGAATTTATTAATTTAATAAAAGAAGATATCAAAGAAATAGAAAATGAATTAATGATGTTAGAAAATACCATAGATAATGATTTTTATAATAAATTAGTTAATTCTCTAGAGGGATTAATTAAATCTAAAACATATGATGAAATATACCATAATAGTTTTAAAGAATTACCAAGACTTCCTAAAAATAGTGAAGAAGAAGTTAAAAATGCTAAAAATAAAATTAGTGAGAAATTAACAAAAATAAAAAAATATTTAAAGTATAATAATGTTGAAGAGATAAAAGAAACATTTTTAATTGTTAAAGATTATACGCAAGTTTTAATTGCTATTCTAAAAGAATATTTTAAAGAAATAAGAGAATATAAAATTAAAGAAGATTTATATGAATTTAATGATATTGCTATAATGGCTATTAAATTATTAAAAGAAAATGCCTCAATTAGGACAGAATTAAAAGAAAGTTTTAAAGAAATATTAGTTGATGAATACCAAGATACTAATGAT
The DNA here is from genome assembly GCA_947629115.1 of uncultured Bacilli bacterium. The sequence goes on from CANRCL010000025.1 coordinate 5,769, forward strand.
TTACAAGAAGAATTTATTAACTTAATTCAAAATAATAATGTTTATATGGTTGGAGATATTAAACAATCTATTTATGGTTTTCGGAATGCTAATCCTTATATCTTTAAAAATAAATATGATTTATATACTAATAATGATGGGGGTATTAAAATTGATTTATTAAAAAATTTCCGTTCTCGGAGTGAAGTTTTAGAGGGTATTAATCAAATTTTTTCTCTGATAATGGATGATGAAATTGGTAACGCTAATTATGTAGTTAGTCATCAAATGAATGCTGGTAATGATTTATATTTAAAGAAAAATGCTAACCAAAATTATAATTTAGAAATTTATAATTATGATAGTGAGGGTGAAATATTAACTAATCCCGAAATTGAAGCCTTTATTATTGGAAATGATATATTAAAAAAAATAAAAGATAATTACCAAGTAATTGATAAAAAACAAAAAGAATTAAGAAATGTGCAATATAGTGATTTTTGTATCATTATGGATAGAGGAACTAACTTTGCTATTTATAAAAAGATTTTTGAATATTTAGGTATTCCTCTATCTATTTATGAAGACCGAAAACTTACTAATGAAATAGATATAATTTTAATTAATAATATTGTTAGTTTTATTTTAAAAGTTAAAGATAATATTATTGATATAGAATTTAAATATTATTTTATGAGTATTGCTCGTTCATTTTTATTTGAATATAATGATAATTTAATTTTTAAAATTATGAAAGATAATACTTTTAAAGATACAGATGTTTATAAAATTAGTTTAAATATTGCTTCTAAAATAGACACTTTAGATAGTTATGAATTACTTACTTTAATTTTAAAAGAATTTGATTTTTATGAAAAAATAATTAAAATTGGTAATGTTGAAGAGATAATGATTCGCCTTGATAATTTACTCGATATAAGTAAAAATTTATCTACTATGGGTTATACTATTTTAATGTTTAAAGAATATTTAGAAGATATGATAAATTCTAAAAATGAAATTAAATATAGTGTTCAAAATGATAATACAAGTAGTGTTAAAATAATGAATATTCATAAATCTAAAGGGTTAGAATTTCCAATTTGTTATTTTAGTGGTTATGATAAAGTCTTTAATGACCAAGATGTTAAAAAAAGATTTATTTATACTCATAAATATGGAATTATTATGCCTTATTTTAAAGAGGGAATAGGAAGTACTATTTTAAAAGATTTATATAAAAATGATTATTATAAAAAAAGTATCTCTGAAAAAATACGGTTATTTTATGTGGCTTTAACAAGAGCAAAAGAAAAAATAATTATTGTTTCTCCTTTAAATGAAGAAAAAAATTATGTTAAAGGAAAAGTAGACGTTAGTACAAGATTAAATTATAAATCATTTTTAGATATATTAAATTCTATTTCAGGTAATTTAACTCCTTATGTAAAAAATATTGATTTAGCCAATTTAAATTTATCAAAAGATTATCTAACTAAATTACAAGTAAGAGAAAATATAACTAAACAACTAGGAGTTATTAATTATCATACTTTAAATATTCCGAATACCATTATTGAAGAGAAAAAAGCCTCTAAAGTGGTTAATGATTTAATTACTGAAGAAAAAAGAGAATTATTGCAAATGGGAAGTAAAGTTCATAAAATATTTGAACAAACAGATTTCTTAAATATATCTAATAATAATCCTTATCAAAAACAAATTGCTAATTTAGTTAAGAAATTAAATATTACTAAAGATACTAAAATATATAAAGAATATGAATTTATTAATTATGAACAAGGTACTAGATTTAAAGGAATTATCGATTTAGTATTAATAGATAAAGATATAGTTAAAATAGTAGATTATAAATTAAAGAATATTGAAGATGAAAAATATGATGAACAATTAAAAGTTTATTATAATTATTTAAAGAATATCTTTAAACAAGAGATAAAAATGTATTTATATAGTATTTTTGATGATGAAATTAGAGAAATAAAGAAAGACTTTTAAAAAAAGTAAAAATATGTTAAGATAGATAGCAATTAAGGAAGTGACTTGGTATGAGTAAGAAATATTATCAATTATTACCTTTGGTGGCTTTACATAAATATCAAGAATTTATTCAAAGTTTAAGTCTGGTTTGTGAAGAGATTAATAAAACCAAGAAAGTAAATGCTATTCCTTTTATGGCTTTTAAATTAGATAGTGAAGATGATAAAAAGTTAAATATTTATTTACATATGCCTCCAGAAGAGATTAAATTAGTCTATACTTTAAGTTTTAATAATTCTTATAATCATAAAAATGCTCTTAAAATTATGAAAATGTTTTTAGAAAGAGTTAAAGAATTTTTAAATTTATATGAATTACCTTTAAATTTACAATATGATATAAATCTTTCTCCAAGTATGTATTCTTATGTTGTTTTAAATGAAAATATTTTTAATATGAATGATATTCAAAATTTAGAAGATATGAGATTAAATAGTATGGAACTTTAAAAAATAAAAAAGTTGAATGGCCTTCAACTTTTATTTTGCTAATAATTTTAAACCAACTTCATTAATGGGACCAGCCCCAATAGTAATTACTAAATCATTAGGTTGTAAATTTTCTTTTAAATAATTAACAATATCATCAAATGATGGAAGATATATAACATTTTTATTAAAAGGTTTAATTAAATTAACTAAATCTTCTTCTTTAACATTATAAGTATTGATTTCTCTAGCCGGATAGATAGGAGCAATAATAATATTGTCAAATTCTTTTAAAATATCAGCAAATTCTTGTAAATGGGCTTTAGTTCTAGAAAATGTATGAGATTGAAAAACGGCAAAATTTTGATGACATTTAATATTTTTAGTTGATTCTAAAGTTGATTTAATTTCCGTAGGATGATGAGCATAATCATCATAAACTAAAATATTACCTTGATAAGCACCAATTAATTCAAATCTTCTTTCTACTCCCGTATATTCTTGTAATCCTTTAATAATCGCCTCTTTACTTACATTATAAATAATACAAATCGCAATAGTGGCTAAAGCATTATAGATATTATGATGACCTAAAACATTTAAATTAATATGTAAAAATAATTCTTCATTATAATAAACATCAAATAGAGGATGACCTAAATTATCATAAGTAATATTTTTGGCTTTTAAATTAGCCTCATTAGTAATTCCATAAGTTAAAGTATTTATATTTTTAGGTATTTCTAAAGACATAGTATTTTTATCATCAGCATTTATTACTAGATTACCATTACTTGGTAAAAGATGAGTATATTTTGTAAAAGATTTTTTAATATTATCTAATGTTTTAAAATAGTCTAAATGGTCATTATCAATATTTAAAATAACTTCACTGGTTGGAAAAAAGTCTAAAAAACTATCTTTATATTCACAGGCTTCCATAATAAAATATTCTTTATCACCAACATAATAATTAGCGTTAATTTTTGGTAATATGGCCCCGATTTGAATAGTGGGATTTTTTTTATCTTCTAAAAAGCAATAAGATATCATTCCTGTAGTAGTTGATTTACCATGAGTACCAGATATGCAAATAACATTTTGATAATTTTTCGTTAGTATTCCTAAAAATTTACCTCGTTCATAAACTTCTTTTTTCATTTTACGGGCTTGTTTTAATTCTTGATTTTCTTCACTAATCGCTGCCGTATAAATTACGATATCACAATCTTTTACTAAATCCGCATTTTCCCCAATAAATACGGGAATTCCTTTATCTTGAAGCATTTTAACATTTTTAGAATAATTTGCATCACTTCCCTCAACTTTTGCTCCCATTTCGTGAAGTATTTCTGCAATACCACTCATACTAATACCACCTATACCAATTAGATGGATTTTTTTGTCTTGAAACATTTATATCACCTTTACTAAAATATATTATAATATTCTTTAAAATATATAGCAACTAATAACTTAAAAATTAAACGTCAAAAATGTTGACTAAAATTGACAAAAATTTAATTGTCAAGCGAACAAAAAAATTTTCAAAATAAAATATTTTTATTAAACCTAGGTAGTATCTATATAAAAATGTTTTTTTAAGTCAAAAATTTTAAAAATATTTTTTAAAAAGTTTACAAAAAATAAAAAAATGATAAAAAAAACATTGCATATTTGCATAATATATAGTTATAATAGATTTGTAGTTTAGGAGAATCATTATGACAAAAGAAAGCATACTAGATGATTTAATAGTAGTAAAAAGAAGTGGTCAACGAGTATTATTCAATAATACGAAAATTGCTTTAGCCATTAAAAAAGCCTTTGACCAAACAAGAAGTGAAAATAATGATAAAAGTATTAATTTAGTTTATGAAGATGTTTTAAAATATATTGTGGAAAATTATTCTGACCGTAAAACAATTAATGTCGAAGATATTCAAGATATTATTGAAACTAAATTAAAAGATAATAAATATTTAGATGTTTATGAAGCATTTAGTGATTACCGTATAAGAAGAGCCGAGTCAAGAAAGGCATTCGGAATAAAACAACAACATAAATTTGCAAGAGCCATCGAAAGAATAATTAATGGTAATAAAGAATTATTTAATCGAACTCCTAATGCTATATTATTAGATTTTGGTAAAACTATTGCAGCCGAATATACGAAAACTTATATCTTAGATAATAAATTATTAAGGGCTCATGAAGAGGGCAGTATATATATTCATAATTTAGATTATTTTAATCTTGGTAAACTATCTAGTACCCATTTAATTTGTAATATTACGGAAGACTTCCCTAATGATTTTATTAATGAAGTAATCAATGTTAAAAATGAAATTGATGGGGAAGTTGGAATAAATTCTTTTGATAGTTTACTTGAACCCCTTTTAATTAATCGGTTTAAAGAAAAGTTTAAAAAAACATTAGAAAAATATTTAGAAGTTGCTGGTTATTTAGAATATATTAACTATAAAAAAGTTAGTGAAGTAATTGATAAAGAAAACACCATTAATTTAGATACTGATATATTTAATTCCTTTATTTATAATAAAAGAGTTAAAGATATATTTGAACTATCTTATAATGATAGTATGAATTATACTTATGAATTATTAGAAACCGATATTGAAAGAGTTTTAACTAGTTTAGATAATAATTTAAGAGAAAATCCTAAATATGTTATTTCTCTCGGATGTAATGATAATTTTGAGGGTTTATTAATTAATAATATATATTTAAAAATATTAGGTAAGAAAGAACGTTTAACTAATGTGACAACTATATTTAAAGTTAAAAAAGATAGTAATCAAGAATTATTAAATAAAGTAAGTGAATTAATTTTAAATGATAAAAATATTGCCATTAGTTTTGTCGATAATAGTTATAATAAAGAAAATGTTGAATACTTTAGCGATGGAAAAAGAATATTAGAAAATCCTATTTATGATGAAGATATTGCTAGTGGTAGAATGATAGTTTCTTCAATATCGATTAATTTAGGACGTTTAGGATTAAAGCATCAAAATAATTTAGAAGAGTTATATACTGAATTTGCCGAAATGTTAGATTTAGTTAAAACAGGTCTTATGACTATATTTGAAAAAATTGGTGATAAAAATAAAGAAAATTATGATTTATTATTTAGACATAACATTATTGATGATGATAAGTTAGAAACCGGTCAAAAGATACGTAAAATTATTAAAAAAGGCGTTTTAAATATTGAACTAGCGGGTCTTTCAGAATGTGCAATGAATTTTACAAATGATGAAGAAAAAATTAAAAAGATAATTAATGATTTAATTAATTTTGCTAAAGAGAAAGCCCAAAAATATACGGAAGATGCTAATTTAAATTTTGTGGTAAGTGAAACAAGTAAGATAAGACCATTAAAAAAATTAATGGAACTAGATAAAGCAATTTATGGCATTAATAAAGGAATAACCGATAAAAGTATGTATGGAAGAATTGATAGTTTTTCTAAAAGTGATGTATTAGAATTTATACCATTTTTAGGTAAATGTCAAAAGAATTTAAATGGTGGCAATTATGCTGAAGTTATAATATCGAAAAATACAAGTGTTAAAAAATTATTAGAGTATTTAAATTATGCTTTAAATAATGATGTCGGTTTTATTCGATTTAGTATTAGAAAGTAGGAAAATATGAAAATAAGTGGAATGCAAAAATTAACATTGTTAGATTATCCTGGTAATATTGCTTGTTTAATATTTACTCAAGGTTGTAATTTTCGATGTCCTTTTTGTCACAATAGTGAACTTTTGGCTAATCAAGATGAGAATTTAATTAAAGAAGAAGAAGTAATGTCTTATTTAGAAAAAAGAAAAGGCTTACTTGATGGAGTAGTTATAAGTGGGGGTGAACCTTTACTCCAAAAAGATATAGAAACATTTATGAAAAAAGTAAAAAAATTAGGTTATAAAATTAAATTAGACACTAATGGTAGTAATCCTCATAAATTAAAAGATTTAATTGCTAAAGGTTTAGTCGATTATGTCGCTATGGATGTTAAAAATGATTTTATTAATTATGATAAAACAAGTGGGGTTAAAAGTAATACTGATTTTATTAAAGAAAGTATTGCTATTATAGAGAATTCTAATATTGAGTATGAATTTCGAACAACAGTGGTAAAACAATTACATAATTTAAATCAACTTGAAAAAATATGTTCTTTTTTAGGACCGAAAGCAAAATATTTTATTCAAAATTTTCGAGATTGTGATACGGTGTTAGAAGATGGACTTTTAGGTTTTAATAAAGAAGAACTTAAAGAGTTCCAAAATAAATTAAATTTGGTATATCCTAACGTAATA
>CANRCL010000026.1 GCA_947629115.1 uncultured Bacilli bacterium
TGATATTTATATCAGACCGGACATTTTAATTTGTAAACCGATTCAAAAAACCGGACATTTTAACTTAAAAGTCACAATATTACCCCCCCCAGTCAACATTTTTTCACAAAAAAATGTCCTAACGTTATTTGAGGTTTTTATGTATTTGATGTTTTATTTGAAGTTGTGCCATCAAAAAAATTGGCAGAATTATCTACCAATTAAAATTTATTATTTATTTTTTTCTCTACTTAATGAAAATATTTCATTTGGATTTAAATTAATATTTAACATTATATTAGTAATAATTTTTTGAACTTTTGCTCGATATTTTGGTTTAACATCTTGAATTAATTTTAATAATCCTTTAAAAACCTTTTCACTATTTTCTGATATTTTTAAACACTCTGATATAAGAGTCATATCTTCTTCACATTCAGTAGCATTTGCTATTATTCTTGCCATAGGTAGGGCAATATTTAATTCATTTAAATATATATTTTTACTTAATAAATAAATTAAATCAATTTCTACTTTAGAATAAACACTATTAATTAAGGCCGCAAATTCACAAGAGTTATCTATCTTTTCTTCATTATCAAAATTAACTAATGTATCAAAAACTTTTTCAGCCTTATATTTATTTTCTGCTTCATTAACTATCATTGCTCCATCAAAATTATCTAATTTGGCTAAAGTTGTAGCATACATTATATTATAATTATGTTTAGAACTTTTTAATATATCTAATGACTCTTCAACTAAATCATTATCTTTTATTCTAAAAGATGTTAATAAATCGGTTATTGAAGATGTCTTAATTTTACTTGGAGTATTAATTATTAAATTTATTTTTTCTTCTTCAACATTTAAATTATGAGTTAAACAATAAGATATATAAGTGCTTATATGTTGTAATTTATCCTCCGAAGTTGTTTTTAAAAAATATTCACTATATTTTAAAACATATGGGGCATTTTCTTTATTTAAAATCTCAAAATATTGAAACATATAACTGGCTTGCACTTTATTTTTAGTTTTACTTATCATTTCAGCCATAGTTAACAATAAACCTAAATCTAATATTTCTAAAATCCAGTCTAAACGAGAATAAATATTTACTTTATACTCATTTTTTTCTCTAGCAATTAATTTAGCCAGTTCCAAGTATTCCAAAACACTATCATTATCCATTTCTTCAATATGAGAATAAATATCATAGATAGCATCAGTTTGAAATTCTTTACTACATTCTAAAACAAATTCAACAATTAAATTACGATATTTAATATTACCAACATTATCATTACAATAAATTTCTTTTATACATTCGGCTTGAAAATCATATTTAGCCTCACTTATCTTTAGTAATGCCTCTTCTTTTAATTTTAAAGTAATATTAACATCTAGTATTTGACTTATTTCTGTTTTATATAATAAATTTAATTCTAAAATATTAATAGAGTACATTATTAAGTTTGTATCTAAATTATAATTAAAGATTAACCATAAGATATTTTCTAAATTATATACACTATTTATTAAGCATAATCTTTTTAAAACAACTTCATCTAATACTTCTAGTTCTTCTCTTTTAACTTCTTCCTTTTTAATTTTTTCTAAAATATTATTAATTAATTCTTCTTTCATAAAACTCCCTATTCTTAATTAACTGCTTTTAAACTTAAAGATACTTTTTGCTTTTCTAAATTAATATCATCAACATAAACATCAATAATATCTCCAACACTTAAAACTTCACTAGGATGTTTAATATATCTATCACTCATTTTAGATATATGAACTAATCCATCATTTTTAATTCCAATATCGACAAATGCTCCAAAGTCAACTACATTTCTAACAGTTCCTTGTAATTTCATTCCTAATTTTAAATCTTCTAAATGTAAAACATCTTTCTTTAAAATTGGTTTAGGCAACATATCTCTTGGGTCTCTATTAGGACTAATTAAAGAAGCAATAATATCATCTAAAGTATATATATCAATATTTAATTCTTTAGATATATTCATTTTATTTATATTTTCTAAAGTATCTTTTAATTTTAAAGTACCTATATCATTTAAAGATAAATTTAAATGTTTTAATAATTTTAAAGTATTATCATAACTTTCTGGGTGAATACTAGTAGTATCTAATATATTATCACCATTTAAAATTCTTAAAAAACCAATGGCTTGTTCATAAGTTTTAGCATTAAGAATTTTTTTAGTTAGTAATTCTTTTCGATTTTTAAAAGTTCCATATTCATTTCTAAATTTAATTATTTTATCTATGGTGGCTTTTGTTAAACCAGAAATATATTTTAAGATAGATGGTGAAGCCGTATTTAAATTAACTCCAACTTGATTAACTATTTTTTGCGTTGTAAAGTTTAAACTTTCTTTTAATTTTTTCTCGGTCACATCGTGTTGATATAAACCAACTCCAATACTTTCGGGTTCAATTTTAACAAGTTCTGATAAAGGGTCTTCTAAACGTCTACCAATCGAAATAGCACTTCTTTCTTCAACATGCAAATCGGGAAATTCACTAATTGCTAACTTACTGGCTGAATATACGGAAGCACCGGCTTCACTAACAATAATGTATTCAACTTTTCTTTTGCTTTCTTTAATAACATCTGCTACAAAACTTTCTGATTCTCTTGAGGCTGTCCCATTACCGATAGCGATGATATCAATATTATAATCATTAATTAATTTTAACATTGTTTCTTTACTTTTGGCATATTCATTTTTTGGTTCATGAGGATATATAACAGCAATTTTTAAGGGTTTACCAGTTTTATCTAATACAGCCAATTTACAACCAGTTCTATAAGCCGGGTCAAATCCTAAAACCGTTTTTTCTCTAATTGGTGGTTGCATTAAAAGTTTTGCTAAATTATCACTAAAATTATTAATAGCCACATCTTCGGCTTTTTCTTTTAATTCACTCCGTATTTCTCTTTCAATAGATGGAGCGATTAACCTTTTATAACTATCTTTAATAGCATCTAAAACGATATCTACTAAATCTTGATTATCATAATTTTTAATAACTTTTTCTTTTAAATAATTTAAAATTAATTCTTCATCAATTTCAATACTAACATTTAAAATATCTTCACTTTCACCACGATTAATGGCTAGTACTCGATACATTTTAATTTTACTAACACTTTCTTGAAAATCATAATACATTTCATAAGTTTTATTTTCATCAACACTATTTTTCTTTTTCTTACTTGTTAAAATACCATTATGATAAGTTAAATATCTTATTTGTTTACGAAAACTAGCATTATCACTTATCCATTCCGCAATAATATATTTGGCTCCGGTAATGGCTTCATCAATTGTTTTAACATTTTCATTTAGATATTTTTGAGCCACACTTTGAATACTTCCATTAATTTTAAAACTCATAATTATTTTAGCAAGGGGTTCTAAACCATTTTTTATGGCTTCAGTGGCTTTAGTTTTTTTCTTCTCTTTAAATGGTCTATAAATATCTTCAATTTCGACTAATTTAGTAGCACTATCAATTTTACTAACTAATTCTTCTGTTAATAAACCTTTTTCATCAATTAATCTTTTAATTTCTTCTTTTCTTTTTTGTAAATTAACACCATAACTATATTCTGTTTCAATGGCTCTTATTTGAGTTTCATCTAAATTACCAGTCACTTCTTTACGATAACGAGCAATAAAAGGAATAGTATTACCCTCTTCTAATAATTTTAAAGTACTTTTAACACTTTTGATATTTATATTTAAAGTTTTGGCTAAATTTTCAATTATTTCCTCATTCATATTGTTTCACTCTTTCTATCTTTTTTCTAATAATGCTTTTACACAAACTCATTCCAAATACCGTTTTTAGGCATTAATTTAAAATCCATTACTTCATCTTTAGTAGGATGTTTAAATTTCAAATGATAAGCATAAAGGGCTATTTGTTTTTTATCTTGCTTGCCATATAATTGGTCTCCATATAAAGGACAATTACGACTGGCAAATTGAAGTCTAATTTGATGATGACGTCCTGTTATTAAATTAACTTTAACTAAATTTAAATCATCTTTTCTTTTTAAAACTTCATATTCTAATTTTGCATATTTACCTATTTCTTGATTACTTATTACACTTACTTCATTTTGTTTAGTTATATAATCTTCCATTATTCCAAAATTATCTAATTTACCACGACAAATTAATAAATATTCTTTTTGCATTTCGTGATTTTGAATGGCTTTGGACAAGCGACTGGCGGCTTTACTAGTTTTAGCAAAAACCATAATTCCTCCAACTGGACGGTCTAAACGATGAACAAGCCCCACATAAACAGCACCGGGTTTATGATATTTTTCTTTAATATAATTTTTAACCATTGTAAGTAAATCTAAATCATTAGTGTAATCACTTTGACATAAAACATTAGGTTCCTTTTCCACAACAATTAAATGATTATCTTCATATAAAATATTTAATTTATTCATGTTCAATTCTTCCTGTTATTCCACAAGATAAATAAAGATTAGAATTTTCAATAGGTAAGCATAAATCATCAACTAAAATCTTTTTGCCTTTAAAATTAATTTTTAAAATATTTTCTAAAGATACATTAGGTAAATTAGTAGAATAAGTATTTATAATAAAGAATAAAAAATCATCTTTTAAAATTTCTTGACATAATTTAATTAAATTTTCTAAATCATTTTCTAGGGACCAAACTTCGCCATTAGCCCCACGACCATAACTTGGTGGGTCCATAATAATAGCGTCATATTTATTACCCCGACGTATTTCTCTTTTTACAAATTTTACGACATCATCAACTAAATAACGGACCGGACAATTTTCTAACTTATTTAATTTTACATTTTCTTTAGCCCAATCAATCATTCCTTTAGATGAATCGACATGAGTGACTGAAGCCCCAGAAGACAAACAAGCCACCGTGGCTGCTCCAGTATAGGCAAATAAATTTAAGACTTTAACTTCTCTTTTAGCCTCTTTAATTTTTTGCATAGCAAAATCCCAATTTGTTGCTTGTTCTGGAAATAAACCAGTATGTTTAAATCCCATTTCTTTAATTAAAAATTTTAAATTTTTATAATTAACTACCCAACTACCGGGAGTAGATTTTTTATTTTCCCAATGTCCTCCACCAGTATTGCTTCGATAATAAACAGCATTAATTGCATATTCTTGAAAATCTCCTAAATCCCAAGTAATAACTGGGTCGGGTCGTAAAAGTAATATATCTTTCCAACTTTCTAATTTCATTCCTTTACTAGTTTTTAAAATTTTATAATCTTCCCAATTATTACTTACTAACATACAATTCACCTACAAAATTATTATACTACAAACCAAAAAGAAAACCTAATTATTATTTTAGGTTTTACATTCTATTTTTTAGGCACTCTAGCAAGAGTCTTACTAATATCATAATCTAATAAATAAGTAGCATTAACTTTGGCTTTATTTACTGGTTCTTCTAATACAGCATTAATTGCAGCAGTTTCTTTTTCTTTAATATTAACTATTGTTTCCATAATTAATTTTATTTCTTCATCTAAAGTAGCAATTAATTCTTCTCTTTTAGCCATTTCTTTTTGAACAAATTCTTTTCCCGAATTTAATCTTTCTTCTCTTTCTGTTAATTTAAATAATTTTTCTTTTGTTTCTTCTAAATTATTTTCGGCTTTTACTTTTTTATAAAATTTAGGATGGCATAAAGAATTATATTGGGCTCCATTTAATAACACCATTGGTAAAATAGTTGGCATAGTTAAATATACTAAATCCATAATGTTATTAATGTTTGCTTCTATACATAAATTAATTAAACATAAAATCATTACATCAATAAGACCTGCTTCAATTAAGAAATAACCCAAATGTTCATTTTTAACATCATTTTCTAAAATATAAAGTATTTTTTCTAAAGTTTTAATTTCTTTTTCACAAGCAGTTAATTCTTCATTAGTTTTATTTAAAACATAATTAGCATCTTTTTGGTCCTCAATTAATCTATCTCTTTCATCTCTCTTTTGATTTAATTTTTCCGTTAAATTTTCTATTACTTCAGTATATCTATTCATCCTTTTTCTCCTTTAATAACGCTTATTATAATTTATATGTCCTTATTTTTCAACATTTTTTCTTAAAAAAACTATTAGTAATCAAACTAATAGCCTTTAACATTAATTAATAATTTTAGAAATATTACTTACAGCATAAATTCCATCATTAGCAGCAGTCACTAATTGATAAATATCTTTTTTAATAACATCGCCAATAGCGTATATTCCTTTAATATCAGTTTCATATTTTTCATTAACTTTGATATAGCCTAATTCATCAGTAATATTTAAATCTTTAAACATTTCGGTATTAGGTTTATAACCAATGTAAATAAATACTCCCGCTACTTCTAAATTTTGTCCACTATCTAAAGTAATACTAGATATTTTACCATCTTGTTCATGATATTCTTTAACATTTACACCATAAATTATTTCTATATTTTTGGTATTTTTAACTTTTGTTTCTAATATTTTTTCACCTTTAAAAGCATCTTTTCGATTTAAAATATATACTTTATGACAAATCTTGGCTAAATATAAAGATTCTTGTAATGCACTAGAACCACTACCAACAACAGCAATATCTTTACCTTTATAGAATGCTCCATCACAAGTAGCACAAGTACTTATGCCCCGCCCTAATAAATCTTTTTCATTATCAAGGCCTAAAAATTTAGGTTTAGTTCCAGTGGCAATAATCACATTTTTACAAGTATATTCTCCTTTATTAGTTATAACAATTTTTTTATCATTTTCAATTTTAATATTACTTACTTCTTCAAATTTATAAGGTATTTCTAAATCTTTAACTTGGTCGAATAATTTTTCCGCAAATTCGGCTCCGCGTACATTTAAAAGTCCTGGATAATTACTAATTACTTCAATATTATTAAGCATTCCTCCGGGCATTCCTTTATCTAATAATAAAACATTTTGATTACCTCTTTTAGCATAAATTCCCGCGGTTATTCCACCAATACCCATTCCAATAATTATTAAATCATACATAAAATCATCTCCTTAAAATCTAACTGGGGCACTTTGCTCTTCATTATATAAATCTTCAAAACGACCTTTACGACTTAATATCATAAAGATAATTAAGCCAATTACAAACATTACTACGGAAACTATTTGGGCTATTCTAAATCCCATAAACATTAAAGCATCAGTTCTTAAAGACTCAATAAAAAATCTTACCGCCCCATAATACATCATATATAAACAAGTAAGTTGTCCTCTTTTTAAATAACGATATCTTCTAATAAATAATAACGCAATAAAACCAACTAAACATAATAAACTTTCATAATAAAAAGTTGGATGATAATAACTACCATTAATTTTCATACCCTCAATAATTTTTTCGGGAATATGTAATTCTTTCAAATGATAATATGTCGTCACTGCACCATGGGCTTCACTATTAAAGAAATTTCCCCATCTTCCAATGGCTTGGGCTAAAAGAAGTGGGACAACAGCCATATCGGTAATTTTAAAAGTATTAACTTTATATCTTTTAGTATACACTATTAACGTTATTAAACCGCCAATAATTCCTCCGTGAATAGCAAGGCCCCCCTCCCATATTTTAAAAATATCTAATAAATTATCTTTATATAAAGAAAAATTAAAAATACAATAATATAATCTGGCACAAATAATACCAATAATTATTACCCAAAAGGCTAAATTAAAAGTAAAATCTTTAGGAATAAAAAATCTTTTTCCCTCTTTAATAAACATAAATATAGCGATAATCATTGCTACTAATAATAAAACTGAATACCATCTAATTTCAAATCCCCCAACTGTAAATATTACTGGGTCCATTCTAATCACTCTCCTATTTTAATTATAAAACATAGTAAAGCCTTTGTAAAATAAAAAAGTAAAAAATATATTTCTACTTTCTTATATTTAATTGGTGGCAAATAATATTTTTTCTGATTTATAAATCTTACTAATAACTTTAATAATAACTATTGTATAAATTACTGTGGTTATAAACATAATAATTAATTTTCCAATATCAACATTATTAAAGAATAAATCTTGCAACATATAAGTATGACTAATAATTGGAATACAAGATATAACATAATTTAATTTTACTTCAGCCATTGTTAAAAACATAGGAATTATAGCCAAAAAATTAATTGGTGTTAAAGCACTTTGAGCCTCTTTGAAAGATTTAGTGAAA
The DNA here is from genome assembly GCA_947629115.1 of uncultured Bacilli bacterium. The sequence goes on from CANRCL010000026.1 coordinate 8,283, forward strand.
CTAGCAATAGCAATAGAAAGACCACTAACAAAAATTGAGAAAGAAACTAAAACCAAGAAAGCCACAGCAATAGAATAAATATTAATATTAACAAGAGCACCATCAAATATATCAAAGGTATTATAAGCAAAAGTTATTGAACCGACTAATAAAATTAAATCTAATATACTAGTAATAATACAAGCAATAACAATGGCTAAATATTTACCAGTGACTAATTCACCACTTGTTATAGGGAATGTTAAGAATGTTTCTAATGTTCCTCTTTCTTTTTCTCCCGCCGTAGAATCAGTTGTCGTGTTAATCGCAGTTAACATTATTGTCATAATTGTAAACATAAATCCCGCAGAAATTAATATATCTAACATATAATTAGAACCCTCTAATGATTTTACTTCATAAGAAACATTATTATATACTTTATTTATATCTGCTCCGATATTCATTAAATAATTTTGGGCTAAATAATCATTATACATATCTAAATAAGATATAACACTAGAACCAGCAATACTACTTTGTTCATCCATTTCATTCATATAAACTTCATAATTAGTATTATCATAAGTAATAAAGGCTTTTATTTCATCTTTATTATAGGCATTTTTTAAAGCATCCATACTAGAATAGAATTTAGCCTCTAGACCTAATTCATTAAAAATATCACTTTCAACTTTATTTAAATCATAATTAACCCCAATTACATAGTTAGTTTTTTCTACATTTTCAGTACTATCTTCAGTATCTTTTAAAATACTATCATATAAATATGAAAATCCAAGAATATAAAGAGGAATAATAAAAGGCATTGCTAACATTAAGATAAGTGATTTTTTATCTCTAACAAAGGCTCTTAATTCTTTTTTGACTGTTATAAAAATACTACTTTTCAACCTTAACACCTCCAACTAATTTAAAGAATGCATCTCTTAAATTATCTGTTTTAGTTTTCTTTTTAATTTCTTCAGGTGTTCCCTCGACAATTTTTTCACCCTCATTAATAATAACAACTCGGTCACAAATATTTTCGGCTTCTTCCATATAATGCGTTGAATATAAAATACATTTACCTTTTTGTTTTTCTTTCTTAATAAAATCCAAAACTATTTGACTTAAAATAGTATCAAGACCACTTGTTGCTTCATCTAAAATATAATAATTAGGATTATGAACTACACATCTTGCTAAACTAATTCTTTGATTTTGTCCCGTTGATAAACTTTCTATTCGTTGATGGATAAATTTTTCTAAACTAAATTCTTTAATTATTTCTTTAATTCTTTTATCTAATTCTTCTTTAGGTACTCCATAATATTCGCCACACATTTTTAAAAGTTCATAACCAGAAATATCTTTGTAGAGTTTTGTATTACCCGATAAAAAGGCGATTTGCTTTTTTATTTCAATAGCACTTTGATTATAATTTAAATCGTTAACAATAACTTCTCCTTTAGTTGGAGTCATAATACCCGCAATTATTCTTAAAAGAGTTGTTTTACCGGCTCCATTTGGGCCTAAAATTCCAACAATTTCCCCAGATTTTGCAGTAAATGAAATATCTTTATCGGCTAAAAAAGTAATTTTTTTCTTTTTAGTAATATTTTTAGTAAATTCTTTAGTAATATTTTTTACTTCAATCATATTTTTCACCCTATACTGAATATAGCATAATTTTAAAGGGTTAACAAGTTGCACTTTTTAATTATAAAAGTATCAAGATTATGTATTTGTTCTATAAAAACTTATTTTAAAACTAACAATTTATGTTGTAATATAACACTGCACGCCATACAAAATACTTTTAGGGTGATAGTTATGATTATTAGTTCATTATAATACCCTCCCGGTCAAGACTTTTTAAGCCAAAAAAGAATAACAAATTATGCTATTCTGTTTCTAAATTATAATCTAATGTTGGGTACCCAGTTGTTAGGTCTATTTTCCAATTTACTAGTGTATAACCATCTAAATCTGTTCCTATTGTTTCATTATCTATTAAAGATAATCCGGCACTATTTAAACTTTGAACATTTTGATTTAATTTATATAATAAACTATTACTATTATTACCATCTGGATTTTTCATATTGGCATCAGTCATTGGGTATATACCAGTTAAACTTGTATTACTTGCTACTAATCCCTCTTTATAATAAGCATTATCTATTGATTTTATCGTTCCACTAACGTATGTTAACTCTACTTTATTTGGAGAATTTATTTCACCTATATTATAAACATTATTTAAAGATAATAAACTTTTAGTTCCGTTTACTCTACTTATTCCACTACTAATATTTTTTGAGGTTATATTTCCTTTATTATAACTATTAATAATATATCCACTACTTGCATTATCACTATTTTCAAAACCATAAGCAATTCCTCCTGCAGAACCACCAGTATTTTTAGCATTAGCAATTAATTCTCCTATATTATAAGAATTCAAAATATATATTGTTGGTCCATTCCAGCCTTGACATAAAATTCCACCTACTTCTACACTACTAGTAAATATGCTATCTTCTTGACCAGTAATATTTCCATTATTATAGCATTCATTAATTATAATTTTCATAGGATTGTATACTTGCCCGATAATTCCTCCAGTTCTATTTCCACCAGTAATATTTCCTTTATTGTAGCAATTTTCTATTTTAGATATTTTTGCTGTATCTGAATAACCAATATTTCCTATTATTCCACCAACAGAATTGCCAGAATTTCCACTTGTTGAAGAATTTATTTTTCCTAAATTATAACTGTTTGATATTGTTGTTTTATTTTCAGAATGTCCTATTATTCCACCAACATTTAAAGAATTAATTCCCTTTATATCTATTATTCCATCATTATGGCTATTTGTTATTTCTATTTCTTTATTACTTCTTCCGATTAATCCGCCAGCATAAATTATAGAATTAACTTCACTATTAACTTTTATTTCTCCATAATTAGCACTATTTTTTATTATGGTTTTAACTGGAGTGCCTATAGCAGATGCTCCTATTATTCCACCAATATAAACTCTAAGATTATTTTCTATTTTTCCATAATTTTTACAATTTTCAATTGTTAATGTTCCGCTTTGATTACTTGCTATTATTCCACCAGTTGGTGCTCCATTAGTTATATTTCCTTTATTTGTACTATTTTTTATTGTTGCATCTCCATAAGACCAGCCTACTAATCCTCCTACCGAATGTGTTTCATTATTGCTTGTCACATTTATTTCATTTGTACAATTATCTATTGTACTATTTCCTATTCTATTTACTAACCCGCCAATTGTAGATTCAGTTTCTGTTTTTACTTCTCCTGTTATTGTTAAATTACTTATGCTTCCATTAGATAATACTCCTATAAATCCTAACGGTGCATCAATATTCGTTTTGTAATCTATCCATAAATTGCTTATTTTATTATTTTTGCCATCTATATTACCCTCAAAAAATTTATTATAATTTCCTATTGGAATAAATCCACTTCCCTCTTGGTTAGTTAATTCTTCTTTTATTCCCTCTATTCCAGATACTCCATTTATATCTCCAAATCCAGTATCATTATATTTCATATAACTTTCATTTGTATTAAAATCTAGATTTCTTTTTAATATGAAATATTTACTATTATAATTATTACTATCTTTATTTACTGAATTAGCAAGTCTTACTAAATCTTCTATATAATTTATTTCATATGGTTCATCTTCTGTTCCTTTCCCTTTAAATAAATTATCATAGTATAAATAACATTTAACACTACCGTTGGCTTTCAAACTTATTTTTTTAGTTTCTTCATTATATGTTAATGCATCAACATTTTTACCATTATTATCTATACAGCCACTTTTTATTCTATTTAATGTATAACCATTAGTTGGAAATTCATTATCTTCCCATTTGGTATATTCTTCTGTTTGATAATTACTTTCTACCATTATTGATAAACTATTATTTATATTATCATTTTTTATTTTTACTTTGGGTAATTCTTTATATTCTTCTTTTTTATTAGTTATCAAAAATATACTAGTCATTACTACTAATAAAAGTATTATTCCTAGCAATATTTTTTTATTATTTCTCCTCATAAAACATCTCTCTATTCTATG
>CANRCL010000027.1 GCA_947629115.1 uncultured Bacilli bacterium
TTTCCAAGTCAGTATTTTAAAAACTAATTCATTTAAAGTTTCTTCTTTAATTAAACCCGAACTAATTCCTTTTTTTATATTATTAATACTTCTTTCATAATTATCAGTTATTAATAAATTATTTCCCGCAAGTAAAGCCTTAACTTCTAAATTATCTATTTCTTTTAAGGCTTGCATATTTAAATCATCAGTAATAATAATCCCTGTAAATCCTAAATCATCGCGTAAATAATTATGAATTTTTAAAGAGAGAGAAGCAGGATTTTCACTATCAATATTCATTACGGTATTATGACTAACCATGATAACTTCGGCACCGGCTTTAATACCCTCGGCAAATGGTGGAATATCTTGGGCTTTTATTTCCTCAAAAGATTTATAGTCTTCAGAAGAGCCTTTATGCGTATCTACATTATTACTATAACCGGGAAAATGTTTTAAAGTATATGATACTCCTGTATTTTTACTAGCATTAATTACTGTCGCTGCATATGTACTAGTAAGATTTGTATTTTGACCTAAACTTCTTTTATAGATGTAATCTTCTTCATTTAAAGAAACATCAACTACTGGTGCTAAATTTAAATTCAAACCTAAACTTTTTAAAATTTTACTTTTATTTTTAACATCTTCTTTAATGGCATCAAATCCACCACTAGCATATAATTCTTGAGGGCTTTTAAAAGGAACGTTAACTAGTTTAGAATTACTACTTATTCTAGAAACAGTTCCTCCCTCTTCATCTATGGCTGTTGCAAGAGGAATTCTGGAAACTTTTTGAACATTTTTAATCATTGTAATTACATCATTTTTAGTTTTATTATTAAAATCTTTTTGAAAGAAAATAAAACCTCCAAATTGATATTGCTTTTGAATAGATGTAGCATTTTTACTAGGGTAGTGAACTACTAATGTTTGACTAATTTTCTCATCTAAACTCATTGTTTTTAATTTACTATAAGCACTTAAAATATAATTACTAAATAAACCATTACTTAAATATTTTTTAGGAACACTATTATTTTTATTTACTTCATAAGTAAGAACCCGTTGTTTACTACCATTATTAAGTAAATTAATACTTACATAAGTACCTAAATCTTCCTTTACATTTTCTTTATTTATATTAATTTTGGTGCCTTTATTATTTAAAATAGTAATTTTATTTTTATCTTTATAAGTAATAATTCCTGAAACATTTGATACTTTTAAGTTATGTTTAAATTCTATATTACTAGGAAGAAGAATGATAGTTAAAATAATAAAAGTAATTAAAGCATTTGCATAATATTTTTTCATTTTCTATTCACCCTTTATCTCTATTAATAGTATAGCAAAAAGTAGGGTATTTTATAAAGAAAAATTATTTATTTTTTTCTAATTTTATTCATTTCATAACTATAACAAGTTGGCATTAGAACGCTTGCTTTTTTAAGTCCCTCTAAAACATATTCTTGATAAAATTCTTCATCTTGATTTGTTTCAGCCAGTTCATTACAAGCATTGTCTAAATCAATTAAAATATCTGATAATTCTGGTATAAATTCACTATAATAAGTTATTTTATTATATAAATTTAAAAATTCATCGATTGGCGATATGCTACTAAAGCGATTAAACTTATAAACTGCCGTAATAAAATCATAAATAATCTTATTAGAATAATTTAATTTCTTTAATAATGTTAAGGTTTCAAGTAATTCATCATCATCTAAATATCTAATAGGTTTTAAAGTATAAATATCTAAATATGAACTTAACTCATGCTCAATTTTACTTCTTTCTTTATTATTTATAGTACTTGTTTCTATAATTTTAACTTCTTTAACTTTAGTTAATAAATAATCTTTAACAATATTAGCATTTTCTTCATTTAATCCTAAATTTAAAAGAGCCATTCTTATTACATTAATATCTTTAGGAGTTAAATTATCTTTTTTTAGAACATAATTTTCCTTAAGTATTTGATAATTATTTTTAATATTATCTAAATTTAAATCTTTTATGGTATTAAAGACTAGGTAATTAATATTATTTTTAAATAATTTTAAAAGAGTTTTATAATCAAGAGTAGGTATTTCAATATCATTTTCATTATCATTAAATTCTAAAAGTATGCCATTATCTAATTCATAATCAATATTATTACCTTTTAAATTTTGGTCAATAATATATAAAATAAATTCGGCTTTATCTTTATTAGAAATATCTACTACTTCTAAAGTATCATTTAAAAAATGGAGTAAAATAATTTTCGATTTACTTTTACCATTACTATGCCATTTATCTAAAGTATATAAAGCCCCGAGAATTTGAAAATTTAATCTTGTAGAAAATTCTTTAAAATCTTGAAAAAGGAAACGATTTAGTAAAATTCTGCCATTTTTCTTTAAATAAAGTTCAATTGGTTTTGGTTCTTTTTTACTTTCATTATTTAAATCATCTTCAATAGCAAAAATAATATCAGCATAAACTCCAAGTATATATAAAGCCGTTTTTATTTCTTTGATATCTTCTTTAGTAATATTAGGTAATTTTTCAAAATAACAATGTTTTAAAACTTTATAACTATTTAAAAAATTATAAAATTCTTTATCGCTTGCATTAAGGAGTTCTAAAAGTTGTTGATGTATACTTTGAAGTTCTATTGGTAGTTCACTAGTCTCACTGGCTAAAAATAAATTAAGGTTATGATTACTATTAAGTTCATCTATTTTAGGGTCATTTAATTCGGTTAATTTTTTAAAAAAAGGTGAATCAGAAAATAAAGTACTAATATTACCAATTAAATTAACGCGTAAATTTTTCTCAATAAAATAAAAAATTAATTCTTTTTTTTCACGATTATTTAAATTAGCAATTTCACATACTAAACTTAAATTAGCAAAATCCATAAATATTTGATTTTTTTGAATATCACTTTCTAAATCCGTATTTAATAAATCAATATAATTATTAATTTCCTCGATATTAGCAAAAATTTGTTTAGAATATTGTGATAAACTTTTAATATTTAATTCATTACTATTAGTGGCTTTAATTTTTAAATTTTGACTTTCCTTTTGAAGTAGTTTTCTTTTTTCATTTTTTAAAGCCATAATAACTTTAGTTAAACTATTTGGTTTTTTCAATTTTTTCAACTCCTTTAACTTGAGCGATTATTATAGTTAAGAAGTCTTTATTTGTCAATTCTTAACTCTTATATTTTAGCAAAAAAGAGCCATACTAAAAATGGTGAAAAAGATGGAGTATAAAAGTTTATGGCTTAAAGATTTGGATACTAGTGATTATAATGAATTAAACAAAAATTTAGAAGTTGATGTTTTAATTATTGGTGGTGGAATTACCGGACTTACAACATTATATAATTTAAGAGAAAGTCATTTAAAGGTCGCCTTAGTTGAGGCCAATTTAATAGGTAGTGGCGTAAGTGGTTATACAACAGGAAAGATTAATTATTTACAAGGTTTAGTTTATCAAAAAATTACCCAAAAATATTCTTTAGAAATGGCTAAATTATATTTAGAAAGTCAAAAAACAGCGATTAAATTTATAACCGATACAATTAAAAATGAAAAAATTAAATGTGATTTACAAGTAGTTGATTCTTATGTATATACTAATTTAGAAGAAGATATTCCTAAAATAAAGTATGAAAAAGAAATATTAACTAAACTTGGAATAAATGTTCAAGAGATAACTGAAAATATTTTAGATAATGAAAATAAATATGCAATAAAAGTAGAAGATACTTATGTTTTTCATCCTTATAAATATTTACAATCTTTAAAGAAAATTTGTTTGAAATATCACCAAAATATTTATGAAAAGACTAAAATTTTAGATTTTAAATTAATTAATAATCATTATATTTGTTATACCGATAATTATAGAATAATTGCCAAAAAAATTGTTTTAGCGTGCCATTATCCATTCTTTTTATTTCCATATTTTATGCCCATTAAAACTAAAATTGAAAAATCATATATTGGAGCAGTGGAAGATACATTTAAAAATGCTACTTTAATTACTCCCGAAAATCCTACAACATCAGTAAGATATCAAAAAGGTAAAGAAGAGTATTTAATTTACTTAACTAATTCAAGTAATATAGATACTAATTTAGATGAAAATGCTAATTATCAAGATTTATTAACTAAATTAAAAAAGAAACATAAAGTTCCTAAATATTTATGGAAAAATGATGATATATTAACTGTTGATAACATTCCTTATATTGGAAAAATAGAGAAAGGAAATAATAACTTATTAATTGGTACAGGATATAATACTTGGGGTATGACTAATGGAACTTTAGCGGGTCTAATTTTAAGTGATATAGTTTTAGAAAATAAAAATAAATTTATAAAACTTTGTAATCCTTTAAGAGTAAATGTTATTTTTTATTTAAAAAGTTATCTAGTTAATATGTATAGTAGTCTTGGAGGTTATTTAAAAAGTAAGGTGAATAAAAATAAAGAGTTTTATCCTAATAATGTTAAATATACTAAAATAAATAATGTTAATGTGGCTATTTATAAAGAGGGCAATAAGACTTATAAAGTGTATAATAAGTGTCCTCATATGGGGTGTAGTTTAATTTTTAATCCCAAAGAAAAAACGTGGGATTGTCCTTGTCATGCTTCACGTTTCTCATTAAGTGGAAAATGTCTAAAAGGCCCTAGTAATATAGATATTACCTATAAAGAATAATTATTTTAATTCTTCTTCAATAATAAAACGCGGTCTTTTTTTAGTTTCATAATAAATTTTACCAATATATTCTCCAATTATACCAATAGAAATCATTTGTAAACCACCAATAAACCAAATTGAAATAGTTAAAAAAGTCCAACCGGGTACTACATTACCTAATATTTTTACTACTAGAGAATATATCATTATAATAATACTTATGATTAAAATTAAAATACCTAAACCTAAAATCATTCGTAAAGGTTTAATACTAAAAGAAGTAATACCCTCAAAAGCAAAAGCCACCATTTTTTTAAACGGATATTTAGAACTTCCTGCAAGTCTTTTACCTCTTTCATAATAAACAATTGTATTTTTATAACCAATTAAAGGAACAATACCTCTTAAAAATAAATTGACTTCTTGAAAATTTTCTAAAGCCTCTAAACTTCTTTTACTCATAAGCCGACAATCAGCGTGATTATAGATGATATCGACTCCTAAAAATTTCATTAATTTATAAAAACTTTGAGCCGTAAATCTTTTAAAGAAACTATCTTTTTGACGACTACTTCTTACTCCATAAACAATGTCATAACCCTCATTATTTTTTCTAACCATTTCATCAATGACATTTATATCATCTTGTAAGTCAGCATCCATTGAGATAACGATATCTGCATTCTTTTTAGCACTCATTAATCCCGCTAGTAAAGCATTTTGATGTCCTTTATTTCGTGATAATTTTATTCCAGTAAATAATTCATCTTTTTGATTTAATTCGGTAATTATTGACCAAGTGTTATCTTTAGAACCATCATCAACAAACATAACTTTACTTTCTTTTTTAATTATTTTTTGATTAATTAAGTTTTCCATTTTAGTTTTTAATTTGGATGCAGTATCTTTTAATACTTCTTCTTCATTATAACAAGGAATTACTAAATATAATATTTTACTCATAACTACTTCCTTTCAAATAAATAAGCGTGAACTAAATGATGTTCCGATTGTTGCTTTTCTTCACTAATTAAATAATAATTATTAAATAAATTTTTTTCTTGCTTTTTAATTTTATTTAATTTTTGCCTAGATACATAAACAACATATTTGGTTTCTTTATTCTTTAAATATTCATTAAAACTATCTATATTATCCGGAAATTTTTGATAGTCGAAATTCTGCTTTTCAAAAAAATAAGTGGTGGGAATAATACCTGTTGTAGTGTAAAGCCCACAATCGAGAGAGCCAATATTAAGTAAAGTTTTTTCAGAAGACTTCGCAATAATTTTGGCAAATTTATATTGATATAAGTCATTTTTATCTATAAAACGCATTTCTTTATAGTTAGCAAATTGAAACGCAAATAAGATGGCTAATAAAATTGTAATTAAAGGAATATATTTAGGAATTTTAATTTTTTTCTCAACTAGTAAATTACCAATTGCAATTAAACTTATTAAAGTAAAAATAAATGTTGGTACAATATAATAATGATAGAATTTTAACCCCCAATAAATACCTAAGATAGTTAATAGATAAGTAATAATGATATTAATTTTACCTTTTTTAGAAATATCTAATTTTAATATAAATAAAGGTAAACCTAAAAGTAATATAATGATAAAAATATTATTAAAGAAGCAGGTTTTTATAAAACCTAGATAGGCATTTAATAATCTTAAAAAAATATTAATGTTAATTATTCCATAAGATGTCATATTAATTTTAAAATAAACTCTAATAAAATCACTAATTGCATGATGGATTCCTAAATAGATTAAAGCAATAATTATAGGAGTAAACATTCCTAATAAAAAGTATAAACACGAAAGAAAAGACTCTTTATATTTCTTTTGAAAGAATAAATCAAAAAAGATAGTAGCCATAAAAGCAAACCAAAAACCTAAAAGAGTATATTTAATTAAAAATATTGAACCAGCACATAAACCTGCAATAATAAGTCTTTTATTAGATAAGTTATTGTTTTTAAAATAATCTAAATAATAATATAAAGTAAGCATTAAAAAAGGTAAACATAATTCTTCCGCGCCACCTCCATGAGTAAAGGCATCAGTTGTACAAATGATACTAGCAAAAATAGGAATAATTGTTATAGCCAATAACTTATTAGTAAATAGAGTAATTATATTATAAGCATAATATAAGGTAGTACTCATAAATATAACTTCAATTATAAAAATTCCTATAAAAGTTTTATGACTAATTAAATAACCAATGCCATAAATAAAATAGAGTAATATTCCTTTTTGCTCAAATAAATCTTTATAGGGAACAACACCATTAAACATGGCTTTACCCGTTGTAAAAAAAGCATTTGCATCTACCCAATCATTAAAAGGATAAATAAAAGAACTTTTACTTGTTAAAGTTAAGATAATAAAAGCGATTAAAAAACAATAACTTATGATTTTTATTTTGGTAATGTTAAATTTTTGTTTCATAATAAACTTCTTCTTTCAAAGAATATTTTACCAGTAAATATAAGGTTATGCAAACTTAAATGAAATTTTGGTGAAAATTATAAATATATGATATAATCTAAATATATTAGAGGGTGTATTTAATGTTAGAGATTTATCAAAAATGTGAAAAAAATAAAGAAAATATTTATGGAATAAAAAAAGTAGAAGAATTAGATAGGCCATTTTTACTTTGTATGTCGGCTCAAGATTTTTATGATAAATCAGTTTTTGGAATGATTAAGATTGGGGCTGAAGCAGCAAGAGTTAGAACGACTAATGAAATGGCTGGTGGTTTTAAAATTAATGAAATGCCTGTTGATTTTTTAGGCTTAAAATTTAAAAAAGATGAAAATTATAAAAATAGTTATCAAGAAGTTGTTGATAGATTTCTTTACCCCTTTTTAACTAAAAATGGTTTAGAAGTATCGCAAATTAAAAAGCAAGCATTAAAGGCTAATTTTATGACTTATTGTAATGGTACTTTAGTATATAATGATATAGAACAATATTTAAAAGAAAAATTTCTTCAAGATGGTTTAACGGAAGAAGAGATAATTTCTATTTTAAGATGTTTTTCACTGGTGGCTTTAGGTACTGATTTTGATACTAGTAAATTATATGGAACCACTATTACTTTTGTAGATGTTAATGATGCAGAAACCTTTAGTGAAAAAACGGAATATTTTAATGATTTATTACAATCTCAAAATAAAAAAAGAGTATATGGTACTTTAGAAAATCAAAATAATTTTTTATATGTTTATAGTGGAGTTGGTCGCCATAGTGTTAAAGAATTTTTAAAAGATGAAAGTATTTGTAAACCTTTAATTTGTAGTTTAGTGGCTTATTTTTTAGAAAGTTCTATTAAAGGTCAAGAAAGAAGTAGTGAAGATGTTATTACTAAATTAAAAACTTATGCCATCGAAAATGAAGATATAAAAGAAACGTTGCAAAAATTAGATAATGAAATATCTTATCAAAATTGTCCTCGTTATTCTAAAGAAACAGACGATTTACAAAGTAGTATAGATGACATTTGTAAAAATTTGATTAAAAAGCAAAAAGAAAGAGAAGATTTGAAAGAACTTTTAGAAAGAGAAAGATTAAGAGTTAGTAATTTAATAGCAAATATTAAAAATTTTAGTAGTGATATAACTTATATGCAAATTTTGGCTAGTTCTGGTTTATGGCAATTAAATAATGCAAATAGTGATGTTTTAAATTTACCGAGTGATAGAGAGATAAGAGAATTAGAAAATAAAAGTGAACGTAAAATATAATCTAGAGTAAAATCTAGATTTTTTGTTTAAAATAATTAAAGTTTCATAGAATTTATTAGGAGTAAAATTATTATGGATTCTTATAAAAAGGCTTTAAGAAAAATTAAGGAAGAACAACTTAAATATCCATTTAGGCAATTTTGTTTTGTGAGTAGAGAAATTCCTGGTCCCGAGGGTAAAATAGGCCCAACCGGTCCCGAGGGGAAAATGGGTCCAACCGGTCCCCAAGGCTTACCGGGAGAAATTGGTCCCCAAGGATTACCTGGTGAAAGAGGTCCAATGGGTCCGACTGGAATGCAAGGTATTCAAGGTATACCCGGTCCAACTGGGGCTCAAGGTCTACCGGGAATTAATGGCAAAGATGGTACTAGTGTAACAATTTTAGGTAATTATAATACTTATCAAGAATTATTAACCAATCATCCCGAGGGAACGGCGGGTAGTTCATATTTAGTAGGAAGTGATTTATATGTATGGTCAGAAGAACAAAAATCTTGGATTGATGTTGGAGTAATAAGAGGTCCTCAAGGCGAAATGGGTCCGGCTGGCCCAGAAGGAAAACAAGGTATTCAAGGTCCCGTTGGTCCGGAAGGAAAGATGGGTCCGACCGGGCCTACCGGAATTCAAGGAGAACAAGGGATACCTGGGGAACCGGGACCTTTAAATATTCCAATATCTTTTTTTACAACAACAAGTGAAAATTATCCTAATGGTTTAGAAGTTGAACCGGATGATAATTTACCAATAAAAAATCAAATAATAAATGATAATAATATCTATTTCAGTCCTCAAAATAATACTTTAACTTTTATAAATGGTGGAACTTATTTAATTAGTTTTATTGTAATAGCCCATCCTAAACCTAATTCAATGGAAGAAAATGCTAATGTTATTTCAATAGGTTTAAAAAAATTAACTGATTCAACTACATATGCTGGTTGTTCTCTTGTAGGAAGTCCAGATACATCATCTACTTTAGTAGGGTATAGTGTAATAAATATTTTGCCAACTGATTGGTTTAAACTAGTAAATACGGGTCAAACTTCTTTTATAGTGGAAAGTCCAAGTTCCAATGTTTTGGGAACAACTGATTCTGGTGTTAGTCCAATGGTTAGTATAATAGTCCAAAAGTTAAAATAAAAAAGTGTTATTTTTTATAGGAGTTTATTAAATATATTATAGATACAACAATATTTCCTAAAAAAGCAATTAACATATCTTCCATCGTATCAAAGACACCAGTTGTTAGATGATGTTGAACATCCATTTTTAGAACAATAAAAGTACCAAATTCTACAAATTCCCATAAGGAAGCAATCATTAAAGTAAAGCAAGTCATAAATAATAAAGTAAACCATTTATTTTTTTCTTTAGAAATACCGCACCATTCCATAACATATAAGGCCAATATAGCAGTTAATATACCAGATATAAAATGAGTGAGTAAATCATACCACCATATATTATTAAAAAGATTTATGACACTGCCTAAAAATTGTGATACAAATATAAATATTATATATATAAATTCCATTTGCGAATTAATTTTAGTATTTAATAATTTGTTAAAAATTCTTGGTAAAAATAAAACTAATATAATGGATAAACTAGGTAATAGTCTATCATAAGAACCCGTACTACCACATTTAAATGCATATCCTAAAGATACTAAAGTTATTAAAAATATTAAAACGTTGTTTAATTTTTTCATTTAAATACTTCCCTTGTTTTATTACAAAATTATATCACATTATAAAAAAATATAAAAATTTATTAACAACTATGTTAAAATATTATTTACACAAGTGAAGGTATGGTGAATTTATGAAAAATTATTATGATACATTAAATCCAGAAGTTAAAGAATATTTTAAAATTCTATCTCCTATTTTTCCAGATTGGTTATTAGATTATATAAATACTCCAGAAATGCAAAGAATAAGTACAATTAGTTTGAGTTGTGGTGATGATTATTCAAAATGTTTTGATGTTAAATACTGGTATTCAAATTTAGAACATAGTGTCGGAGTAGCCCTTATTGTATGGCATTTTACTCATGATAAAAAACAAACACTAGCCGGATTATTTCATGATATAGCCACGCCAACATTTAAACATTGTATTGATTATATGAATGGAGATGCAGAAAATCAAGAATCTACTGAAGAAAGAACAACTGAAATTATTCAAAATTCTAAAGAAATAATGGCATTACTAAATAGAGATGGAATTAAATTAGAAGAAGTATGTGATTATAAAATATATCCAATTGCAGATAATGATACCCCAAAATTATCTGCCGATAGATTTGAATATACTTTTTCAAGTGGATTAACATTTTTTAGAGTATGGGAATTAGATAAAATCAAAAAAATATATGATGATATAATTATTTTAAAAAATGAACAAAGTATAGATGAATTAGGATTTAAACATAAAGATATTTGTGAAGAATATATTAGAATAATTTCCAAACTATGGCCAGAATGGGTAAGTGATAGAGATAGAACAGTAATGCAATTTCTTGCTGATATGTGTAAATCAATGAACAATGCTGGATATTTAACTATTGATGATTTATATAAATGTTCAGAAAAACAAATAATTGAAAAAATATTAAGTTGTGATGATAAATATTTATCTGAAAGTTTTAGAAATTTTATGATGGCCGAAAAAGTCTATAAAAGTGATGAACAATTAGATAATAAATATTGTGTAAATGTTAAGGCTAAAACTAGATATATTGTTCCATTAGTGCTAACTGAAAATGGGATTTTTAGAATAAATAATATATCACCAGAGGCTAATCAATATATAGAAGATTATTTGGCATTACCAAAAGGTGGTTATTGGACTTATTTTGATTTTGACTTTAAACCTTATGTTAGAAAATTGAGTAAATAATACATTATTTCAATACTTTCGGTCCTTTTTTTAAATATCAAAATATATATAAATCCCAAAACAAGAGCAGTACACATTTGGAAAAATGTTAACTTCTATGTGTGATTATAATATTATATTTTTACAAAATCAATATTAAAACAATTATTTCCTAGGAAATTACTAGGAAATTACTAGGAAATTACTAGGAAATATAGTATAATGGATTTAGTAATAATTGGAGGTGTAAAATGATAGAAACTATCGAAAACTCAAGAACTGAATTTAAAGTCAAATTGGTTGATGATTTAGAAGAGTCAGTTATAGCCTTTTTAAATAAAGATGGGGGTAATATTTATATTGGCGTTAATGATAATGGAAATATAGTAGGTTTAAAAAGCAATATTGATTTATTGCAAAGAAAAGTTAAAGATAGGATTATTTCTAATATTGAACCATCTGTTTTAGGGCTATTTGATTTGGAAATTTTAGAAAAAGATGGTAAAAATTATTTGAAAATAATTGTTGCTAAGGGAGTTGAAACACCATATCATATAAAAGGTATGGGAATGACTCCAGATAGTTGTTTTATAAGAGTAGGAAGTTCTAATGAAAGAATGGATGAACATTTAATAAATAAAATGTTTAGGGAAAGAACAAGAAATTCATTAAAAAATATTATATCTCCAAGACAAGATTTAACTTTTAGAGATTTAAAGATTTATTATGTGGAAAAAGGATTTGAAGTGGGAAATAACTTTGAAAAACAATTAGACTTTTATACTGAAGATGGAAAATACAATTATGTTGCCTATCTTCTAGCAGATGAAAATCGTGCCTCAATTAAAGTGGCAAAATATGCTGGCGATGATG
>CANRCL010000028.1 GCA_947629115.1 uncultured Bacilli bacterium
TTTTATAGTATTCTTAATATTAATGTCAAATTTTTTACATTTTTGTTAATTTACGTATACTTTTTCAGTAGCTTCGTCAAGTGTTTGTTGAAAAATTTTTTTTACAGAACTAGTTGTAAGAATTAGGAAATCGAAAAAAAGCCGGCAAAACTAATTACAAACTTTTTCTAAATTAAATTACTTAGTGACAAGAACAAGTCTTGTTGAATTATTAGGGGTAGTTGAACCAGCGTGTCTACCAGCATTAAACTGGCCTGCATAACCACCGTCATTGTAATTGCCACCTCGACAAAACCAGGGAGACCCAGAGTGAATAAAAAGAGTCCAATTAGTATACCAACTACTATGCGTTCTTAATGAACCAGCAGTTTGTCCTACTCCATTAGTTCCATCTCCATCATAATACGTATAAAATGGCCCCATCTCTCCAGTGGCATCTCCTAATATCCTTTTGGTATAGGTTGTAGCTCCACTATCTGCTGCATATATATCTACATAATTTTTATATGTTGTGGTTAGTTCTGCATCATCTGTAAACCCACTAGCTCCAACTGTCCCTCCAAGATATGAAGCAACGCATTCACTAGCGCTACCTGACATATCATATACTCCAGTTATATTACCTGTTGTACTTGCAAGATAACCTGCTCCACTATTATATGGTTGGGTTTTTGTTGGTTCTTTACTTGTTCCATATTCTCCTTCTCTTGTTTCTTGATTTGTATTAGGTGCAGCTCCATATCCAGTTACATGATCTGAAGTATTATTAATATTAATTTTATTTCTTATCCCATATATTGAGTGTGATAGATAAGCAACTGCTCCCCATTCCGTATTTTTCATCATATGACTTTCTAAAGAGCGATTATAATTATATAAACTTAAGAAAAAATTTTGGATTGTATTACTTCGCCAAGAATTGACATTTGGTTTTACTATTACTCTTTTACTATTTTCTACTTTTATTTGAGATTTTGTTACTGTCCAAATTGATGTATTTTCTATTGGATTTCCATTATCTCCATTTTGATTATATCCTAACTCAAATTTACCTACCCATATTCCTTTTAAATCTTTATCGCCTAATGTAAAGGCTGGATGAGTATAATATTCATTTAATTGTGCTTCGCTTTCACTCATTCTTGGATTAGTATCTACATCTCCAAATTTGATATCGATTACTCTTGATTTGTTAAATGCATTTTGAGATGATGTTGCATAATTATTATCTGCTAAAGTTGTTATATTAGGGGCACTATTATATTCTTCTGTATTTGCCATATTCCATATCTTATAACTATATCTTGGGATCCACACAAAATAACTTTCAATGTCTTTCTCTAAGATGATATCTCCGGTTTTATAATTTGCATTACTTGGTTTATCTACTAGCAATACTGCATTGGCCCATTTCTTATCTGCATAATCATACCATTTTGTTTTTAAATTTGCATAGTGTACGGTTCCATCGTTATCTAGAGTTATTGGAATTAACTTTTTAGTACTTCCCTCTACATCTAATACTGGGTCTGCTCCATTAAGTGTTTTATCAGTCCAAGTATCTTTTAACAAACCAGATTTTTCATATAATTCATCTATGGCATCTTGAACATTATCATACTTTCCACCACTAGTTGATTTGTCATATGATACATCTTTGCTTTTAATTATTGTTGTTGCTGCATATACTCCAGTTGCTGAAATTAATATTCCTATAAAAATACCTAATAATAAAATTTTATAATTTATTTTATTTTTCATCTTATCCCTCAATTAAATAATATTTCTAGTTATATTGTGTAAACATCTATCTCTTTATATTCTCTTAATATTATTCTTCTTTTATTTTACAATACATCTGTTCACTTTTCAACACTTTTGTTGTTAAAAATGTTATTAGTTAATTGGTGATTTTATGTATTACAATGAAAAAATTGAACTTATTAGAAATTCTAAAAATATAACTCAAAAAGAGATAGCCAATTATTTAGGAATAAAGCAACAACAATATGCGAGATATGAAAAAGGCGTTAATATTATGCCCGTTATTTATTTACCTAAAATATGCAAATATTTAAATGTTTCAGCCGATTATGTTTTAGGTTTAAAAAATGATGAAAAAGAAAAAATTCACAATTAATAAAAGTGAATTTTTATTTGGCTAAATCAATTAATTTATCTAATAATTCCGAATAATTTATTCCGCTATTTTCCATTAGTTTAGGATACATACTTATTTCAGTAAATCCCGGCATAGTATTAATTTCATTAAGAATAATTCGTTTGGTATCTCGCTCTATAAAGAAATCAACTCGCGCAAGACCACTACAATTACAAACTTGATAGGCTTTTTTAGCAACCATTTGTACTTCTTTAACTAACGCCTCTTCTACTCTAGCCGGAATAATTGTATTAGGGGTAGCATTTTTGTATTTAGCATCAAAAGAATAAAAATTATTATCTGTTATTACTTCTCCTAAAGTACTAGTTATAACTTCTTCACTACCTAATACAGCACATTCAACTTCTTGACCATTTATTCCCTCTTCAATTAATACTTTGTTGTCATATTTTAAAGAATCCATTAAACATTTATCAAAATTTTGATAATCATCTACTTTATTAACCCCAACTGAAGAACCAGAATTAGCGGCTTTTATAAAAATTGGTAATTGATAATTATCTTTTACATACTTTAATATTTCTTCTTTATTTGTATCTTCATAACCAGCATCAGTAATTAAATAAAATTTATTATTACTATATTTAACACAACATCCTTTAGCCACATTTATACCATTTTTACTTAAAATCATTTTAGTATATTCTTTATCCATACAAATAGCGGAAGATAAAGTTTGACAACCAACATATTTTTTATGAATTAAACTTAAAAAACCTTGAATAGTTCCATCTTCCCCAAAACGTCCATGTAAAACCGGAAAAACAACTTGAATATCTTGTAAATAATTAATAATGTTATCTATCTTTTTTAATTCAGTTATTTTATCATTTACAGTTAATACTTTTATTTCATTTATATCTTTGGTGTATTCGTAAAAATCTCCTTTTTCATCAATATAGATTGGATATATTTTATATTTAGTTTTATCTAAATGACTAATTATACTAGTTCCCGAAATAATTGAAATTTGATGTTCATTAGACATTCCCCCAAAAATAACAGCAATTTTCAAAAACTTAATCCTCCTTTAAGGCATTATAAATTTCTATAAAATGCATACCATTAGAAGCCTTTAATAATATATTATCTTCTTTTTTAATTAATTCTTTTAATTTATTAATAGCGTCTTTATTATTATCATATGAATAAATATTATCTTTGTTAAAACCAAGGCTTAAACATTCATCACTAATATATTTAGCATATGTTCCCACAGTAATTAATATATCTATTTTATTATCTAAAATAACTTTACCTAAATCTCGGTGAAGTTTTTCACTAAAATCTCCTAGTTCTAACATATCTCCTAAAACAGCAATTTTTCGGGTCTTTAAACTACCTAAATATTCTATAGCACTTTTCATTGAATCATAATTAGCATTATAAGAATCATTAATAATTGTAATTCCTTTATAATTTTCAATTTCCATTCTTCTTTTAGAAAGTTCATAATTTAAAACACCTTTGGCTATATCATCCATTGAAATATTATAATATAAACCAACAGTTAAAGCCGCTAAACTATTAAGAACAAAATGTTCTCCTGGAGTATTTACTCTTATTAATTTATTATTTACTTCATATTCACTAAATAAGGCTTCTTCTTTAATATTAGTGGCTCTATAATTAGATTTTTTATTATTTATTCCATAAGTTATAATATTCATTTTAGAATTATTTTCTTGATACCATTTATCTAATAAGTCATTATCTAAATTAATAATTAAATTTTTTTCACTCATGCCATCTAATATTTCTAATTTGGCTTTTAATATATTTTCTCTTGAACCAAGAAGTCCAATGTGAGCAGTTCCAATATTAGTAATTACTCCTAAAGTTGGTTTGGCTATTTGCGATAAATGACTTATTTCTCCTAAACTATTCATTCCCATTTCAACAACTAAACAATTTTCATCTTTTAATTTTAAAATAGTTAATGGTAATCCTAATTGATTGTTAAAATTACCCTCGGTTTTAAGAACTTTAAATTTTTGACTTAAAACGCTTGCCACTAAATCTTTAGTACTAGTTTTACCAACACTACCGGTAATTGCCACTACAGGAATATCATACATATCTCTTTTTATTTGGGCAAGTTTTTGTAAACATTCTAAAGTATCTTTAACTTTAACAATAAAATTATCTGAATATTTTGAAATATTTTCTTCTTTAACTTCAATATTTTCATTAATAATACAACCTTTGGCTCCTTTTTTTAAGGCTTCTTCATATAAAGAACCACCATCAAAAGTTGCTCCTTTAATCCCTATAAAAATATCATTAGGTTTTAAAGTTCTAGTATCAAAAGAAAAATTATCTAATATTGTTTTCTCATTACCAGTTAATAAAATTCCTTTGCAATCAGCAATTAAATTTTTAATAGTTAATTCTTTCATTTATTATCACTCACCATTTTATATATTATAGCATATAGTTTTTTATTCGCATCTTCTATATTCATACTCCCTACTTTAAAAGGCGTACCAAAAGTTATTTTTAAATTTTTAGTTCGAAATTTATAATCTCCCGTTATAGCAAAGGGTACTAAAGTGGCATTAGTTTTTTTAGCAAGTGAAACAGCACCATATTTAAATGGTAATAATAATTTATCGGTTTTATTCCTTGTTCCCTCTGGAAATATGCCTAAAGCAAGACCTTTATTTAAAACCTCTAAAGCCTTTTCTTTAGCATTATCATCATGATGTTCTCTATCTACGGGAATGCAACCAACACCTTGAAAAAACCATCTAGTTTTTGGGTCAATAAAATATTCCATTTTGGCTAAATAATGGATCGGACGACTTGTTTTTAACATTACTAAACATTGATCCATAATATGCTTATGATTACCGACAAATATAACTGGTCCCTCTTTAGGAATTACTTTCTCATTATAAGATTTATAAGGATAATATAATTTAAATAACCAACTTAAAGAATATTTACCTAAATTGTAACCAAACATATTAAATTCATTCTTTTTAAAAGATTTAAATATTAAAAATATTATATAAATACAAATTAATATTAAAATGCTATAAACATATAACATTGATACCACCTAAGTATAATAATAACATATTTATTAAATAGAAAAAAGGCTTAAAGCCTTTAAAATAATGATTTTATTCTTCAAATACAGGATATCCTTCAGTACCTAATGTCCATCTATTTAAGTTATATCCTTCTAAATTAGAATCAATTGTTTTTAAATCAATACTTGCTAAATTATTATTTAGTGTATCAACAAAAGTTTGATTTTTCATATCATTTTCATTCATACCTGTTGTTACTTCGCTATCATTAGAAATACCTGTTCCCTTTGGAGTTTCTTTATTATAATAAGAATTATTTATAAAATATTCAAAATTATCCATTACTCCAGCTAAACCATAAACATTTGAACCTGACGAACTTATTGTACCTAAATTATAAGTATTATTTAAATATAATTTGTTAAACGTCGATGATGAGGCTTTCAAGAAATCTCCCAATCCACCAATTGCAAGTCGCGTTACATTTTTTAAATTTCCTGCATTAAAAGTATTAATAATTGTATTACTAGCAAAAGTATGAGAATATCCTACTATACCACCAGTTATTTCATAGCCATTAACATTTCCTTTATTATAACTATTAATAATAAAAAGTTGTGATAAATGATTTCCATCTTTTCCAAGAGATAAACTTATTATACCACCTGTAGTTACAGGAGCTCTTGAAGTCGCAGTAAATGTAAGATTGGTATTATCTATTATCCCACTATTATATACATTATTTAATATTGACTTAATGTTTCCTCTATTAGTACCAATTATTCCACCTGTATAAGTACCACCCGTAATGTTTCCAATATTATAAGAATTAATTATCTTAGATTGTATGAAATTGTCATTATTATTTAATAATAATCCTACTAATCCTCCAATATTAATTTGAATGAAATTATCATAAGCTGTCCTAGAATGAGTTATTTTGCCTTGGTTAAAACTATTTGTAATTTCCAAATCATAATAACTTCCCCCTATTAATCCACCAATATATTGAGTTACATCATTTTGATTATTAATTAATATTTCACCATTATTTGAACTATTTTTTATTATAGTTTTTTTAGTACCAGCACTTACTGATTCACCAATTAACCCAGCTGTTGCATATCCCAAATTATTTTCGATTTTTCCATAATTATGACAATTTTCAACTATTAACGTTCCACCTTGATTGCCACCGATTATACCTGCAGAATGACCACCATTGGTTATATTTCCTTTATTTGTACAATTTGTTATAATGGTATCACCTGTTGACCATCCGGCTATTCCTCCTATAGAAAATCTTCCTGTTTCACTTGTCACTTCTATTTCACTCACACAATTATCCATACTACTTTTTTCTATTCTATTTACTATTCCTGATATTGATATCTCAACACTTGTTTTTACTTTACCTTGTATTATTAAATTTTTTACACTTCCATTGGCTAAATATCCTATAAAGGCATTACGATGTCCTTTAGTTGTTGATTTTATATTTATATACAGATTATCTATTCTATTATTTTTTCCATCAATATTTCCTTGAAATGCTATGGTTGTTGTTCCAATTGGTTCAAATCCTGTTCCTTCAGTATTGGTAAGTTCATTTATTAATGTTTCTGTTTGATTTACCCCATTAATATCGCCAAAATCGGTTCTTTCACTATTTTCATAGGAATCTTTATTTTTAAAATCTAAACTTTTGGTTAATTCAAAATATTTTCCACTGTAACTATCACCACTATTTACTGAATTTGATAATCTTACTAAATCTTCAATATATTTTATTTGATATGGACTTTGTTCTGTTCCACTTCCAAAAAACATAGTTCTATCATAATATATATAACAATACACTGTCTTACTGGTATCTAATTTTATTAATTTGTTATCTTCATCATAACTTAAAACACCATCTACTACATTACCATTAGTATCTGTACATTTACTTTTTTCAGAGTTAAATGTATATCCATCTGTTGGAAATTCTTCACTTTCATATTCGGTATAATTACCATCTTGATAATTATCTTCTAACATTATGGCAAAAGTTTTCTTTTTAGTTTCATTTTTTAATCTAACTTTTGGAAGTTCTTTATCTTGATAGCCATAAGATTTAAACATCAAAAAACTACTACTTATTCCTATTACTATAAGTAGTACTATTAGTATCTTTGAATATTTTTTGTTCTTTATATACTTCATAGTTTTTACCTTCTCTTTATTAATATGGCTATTTATCTTTCTTTAATGCATTTTCTACTATCAATTTTTATTATATACTTTTTGCGTATGTTTTTCAACAATTTCAAAACAAATAGGTTTATATCTTTCCTATTCTATTTTTATTATAAAATATTACCCCCCCCAGTCAACATTTTTGTTGAAAATTTTTATAGTTATTTAATGATTATTCAAATACCGGATATCCATCTGGCCCTAATTTCCATCTATTTAAGGTATATCCTTCTAAATTAGAATCAATTGCCCTTAAATCTATTGTAGCTAAATTATTATTTAAAGTATCTACAAATGTTTGACTTTTCATATTAGTATCACTCATTCCTGTTGTTAATTCACTATCATTTGTTATATTTGTTCCTTTTATATTGATATTATTAAAATATGTATTTTTAAAAACTATGCCTTCTATTCCCATATTAGTTGCTCCTATTCCATATGAGCCATTAGCATTTATTTCATTAGTAATAATTCCTAAATTATATATATTATTTACATATAAAAAATTATTCTTAGAATTACTTGATTTTCCAACATAACCGAGACCTGCTACTATACAATTTATTGAAGTTGAGCCAGAAATATTACCAATATTATAAACATTAACCAATATATTTGATTCTTCAAATATAGATTGACCAACTATGCCTACTGCTATATCTAATCCATTAACTTCACCCATATTATAACTATTTAATATATAATTATATGCTATATAATTATTAGGTGAATATCCTACACTATATCCTAATAGTCCGGCTGAAATAGTCGCAGAACTTAAATCGTGATTGGTAATTATTAAATCTAAATTATTTACCAAACCTTTATTATAGCATTTATTTATTATTAAAATTATATTTCCTTGATTATAGCCAATTAAACCAGCTGTATACATTCCATTAATTATATTTCCTTCATTATAACTATTTATAATCTTTTTAGTTTTTGCGGTATCAGTTAAATTTGTAGTGTTACCTACTAATCCTCCACTATATTTTTTAGAAAAATTTTCATAAGTTGTTTTATTAATTATAACATTATTTCGATTTGAACTATTTTCAATTATCAATTCGCCATAACTTTTTCCTACTAATCCGCCAATACTTTGTTCACTATCAGCATCACTATTATTAATTACTAAACCACTATTATAAGAACCTTTTATTGTTAAACTAGAAGTACTCAATGTATTATCTCTGCCAATTAGACCTCCAATAAACATTGAATTATCTGTACTAATTTCACCAGTATTAGAACAATTTTCAATTATTAATGATATACCATTTTTTGCAATACAACCCACTAGACCACCTGTATTTATGCCATTGCTTACATTACCTTTATTAACACTATTTTTAATAATGCTATCTCCTAATATAATTCCAACTAATCCCCCAACTGAACCAGTTGTACCAGTTACTGTAATTTCGCCATAACAATTATCTAAAGTACTATTTTTTAATTGACCAACTATTCCTCCGGCATCATATGCACTAATTGTTTTTAGGCTTCCATTTAAAGTTAAATTTTTAATTAAAGAACCATTTATTGAGCCAAAAAGGCCACCTAAATTATCTATTTTAATATTCTCATATAAATTATCTATTCTATTATTTTTACCATCAATTTTTCCTTCAAATGGTTTGTTTAATTTCCCAATTGGTGTAAATCCACTTCCTTCAGTATTGGTAAGTTCATTTATTAATGCTTCTGTTTCACTTACTCCATTGATATTCCCAAAATCGGTTCTTTCACTATTTTCATATGAATCTTTATTTTTAAAATCCAAATTATTAGTTAATTCAAAATATTTTCCACTATAACTATCACCATTATTTACTGAATTAGATAGTCTTACTAAATCTTCGATATGATTTATTTGATATGGGCTTTGTTCGGTACCGCTTCCAAAAAACATAGTTCTATCGTAATATATATAACAATATACTGTTTTACTAGTGTCTAATTTTATTAATTTATTTTCATAATCATAACTTAATACATCTTTTACTATGTTACCATTAGTATCTGTACATTTACTTTTTTCAGAGTTAAATGTATAACCATCAGTTGGAAATGTATCACTTTCATATTCGGTATAATTACCATCTTGATAATTATCTTCTAACATTATCGCAAATGTTTTCTTTTTAGTTTCATTTTTTATTTTTACTTTTGGTAATTCTTTTATTTCTGGTCTATGAATAGGCATAAAAAATACACAAGTTAATATTACTGCCAAAAGTATTATTCCTAGCATTATTTTTTTATTGTTTCCTCTCATAAAACATCTCTCTATTCTATGAGTTTATTATAAAATATTACCCCCCCCAGTCAACATTTTTGAAGAAAAATTTTGATTACATCAAAAAAATCGTGCTTATTTTTGACACGATTTTTATATCTTTAAAATATTTTGTAATTTCTTAATTATTTTCTTTTCAATTCTCGAAATATATGATTGACTTATTCCTAACATTTCAGCCACTTCTTTTTGCGTATATTCTTCTGTATTATTAAGGCCATATCTTAAAGTCATAATTTCTTTTTCTCTATCATCAAGAATATCAATTTCTTTTTGCAAAGTTTCTTTATCTAAAACTCTTTCAAATTCTTTTGGTACGGCATCTTCTTCTGTTCCTAAAATATCTTCTAATCTTAGTTCATTTCCTTCCGCATCATAATTCAAAGTTTCTTCTAAACTTATTTCGACTTTTTTTCTTTTATTTTTTCTTAAAAACATTAATATTTCATTAGCAATACATCTTGAGGCATAAGTCGCCAGTTTAATATTCTTATCAATTTTATAAGTATTTATCCCTTTAATTAACCCAATTGAGCCAATAGATACTAAATCTTCAATATCAAAACCGGTATTTTCATACTTTTTAGCCAGAAATACTACTAATCTTAAATTATGTTCAATTAAAATATTTCTTGCTTCAATATCTCCTTGTTTGGCTTTAATTAAATATTCTAATTCTTTTTCTTTAGGTAAAGGTGGCGGTAATTTATCAGTCGCTCCGACAAAAAAACATTCATTATATTTCTTTTTTAAATAGGCAATTATTTTTTTAAACATATTATTCCTCCAATAAATGATAGTTAAGTAAACATTCAATATTATCATTACTTTTAAAAGTATCAGATAATCCTAATAAATAATTAGTATATACTTTATTATCTATAATAATATTTTTAATACTAATACATTCTAATAAACTATTTTTATTAATTGTTTTAATAGGTACATACATTGGACTTCTTATATTATATATGCCTTTTAATTTCTTTTTATTTACTAAAATAATATATTTATTTGTAATTGGGTCTTGTAAACGATTACCACTGTCAATAAAACCATTTAATTCTAAATAACGATTATTTTTAAAATTAATGATAACTTTAGTATAGTAGTTTACTACTCTTTGTAATGTTTTTTGCTCTTTTATATATAAATATAAAATAACTGGGGCAATGAGCAATATTAAAAGATAAGATAAATTATTAAATTCTAATTTTAAAAAATATAAAAATCCCGCTAAAATAACACTAGTCATATATAAGTAAATTAAATTATTCCAAAAATATTTTAAATCTTGAAAACCATATGTAATAATAAGCATTATAATTCCTGCCATTATTTTGAAAAGTAATAACCAATATTTATTTAAAGGGATTAAAATAATAAGCGTTGATAAACTACCAAATAAAGAACCTAAAATAATTCTTTTAAATTTAGTATTCCTTTTTAAAGTGACACTTACAGTTATTAAAAGTAATCCATCATAAATAAAGTTTAATATTAATAATAAATCTAAATAGATTTTCATTCTATCACCAAATTTATTATATAAAAAAAATACGGCAAAAAATGTCGTATTTTTAAACTCTTTTAAAATAAATCGTTATTTCTTAAAAATGGTGGGATTTCAATATCATCATCTGTTGGTACTGTTCTTCTTTTTGGTACTTCTCCGGGAGCATATAATTCTTCAGTATCACTTTCTTCAAATCCGGTGGCAATAACAGTTACTATAACTTCATCAGTTAAAGTCTTTTCATTTTTAATTGCCCCGAAAATAATATTGACATCACTTTTAGCGGCTTCTCTAACTGTTTCAACAGCATCTTCAATTTCAAATAAAGTAAGATTAGCCCCACCAGTTACGTTAACAATAGCATTTTTAGCCCCATCAATAGTGGCTTCAAGTAAACTACTAGCAACGGCTTGTCTTGCTGCTTCAATGGCTCTATTTTCACCGGCTGAACAACCAATACCAATAATGGCAGTACCACTTTTTTCCATAACGGCTTTAACATCCGCAAAGTCTAGGTTAATTACTCCCGTTACTGCAATTAAATCGGAAATAGATTGAACACTACGATGTAATACATTATCAACTTCTTTAAAAGCATCATCAAAACTTGTCGTCTTATCAATTACATCTCTTAATTTATCATTAGGTATAACTATTAAAGTATCAACATGTTTCTTTAATTCTTCAATACCTAGTAAAGCATTTTCACTTCTTCTTTTGCCTTCAAATCTAAATGGTTTCGTCACAATACCGACAGTTAAAGAACCTAATTCTTGAGCAATTTCAGCAATTATAGGAGCAGCACCGGTACCAGTTCCACCACCCATACCACAAGCAACGAAAATCATATCAGCATCTTTAAGGGCTTCTTCAATTTCGCCTTTACTTTCTAAAG
>CANRCL010000029.1 GCA_947629115.1 uncultured Bacilli bacterium
AATTACAATAGTAAATATTTTATTTTAAAAAGAGATTTAGACTTTAATACAAATGAAAGTTATATGAAATATAATGATACGGGATTTGGAGATATAAACGGCGTATCGGGAATAGAGGGAATAAAAGAAGAATTAACTAACCAAGAGGGGAGTGGATTTGTACCCATAGGAGATTATAATAAAACTTTTGAGGGTAATATAGATGGTAAAAATAACAGAATAAGTAATTTATGGATTTATAATACCAAAGATAAGGCCCAACAGTTTGCTTTTATAGGAAATTTAACTAATGGAAGTATAAGTAATTTAACAATATCTGGAGAAAACAAAACTGATATTGAATCTCCAATTGGAGGATTAGTTGCTAAAATATCAAACAGTACAATAGATAATTGTACAAATGAAATTAATGTGACAAGTAATAATGGAAGTTATGCCGTAGGTGGATTATTAAGTTGGTCTAGTGGAACTACAACCATAAAAAATAGTACAAATAAAGGAAATGTAACAAAGGGAGGCTATACAGGGGGAATTATTGCTGGAAATCAAGGCGGAACATTAACCATAGAAAATTGTAAAAATTATGGAAAGATAGAAAATAATCTTGGTACTTCTCTTGGTGGAATAGTAGGTCAATCAATTGATAGTAATGCAGTTAAAACCATAATAAAAAATAGTGCAAATTATGGAGAAATAAAAGTTAATAGTGAAGTTAATTCCAGTATAAATGTTGGTGGAATAATTGGGTATAGTAATAAAGAAATAGAAATAACAAATAGTCATAATGAGGGTATTATAAATGTAATTGGAATTAATAATTTATTGGTTGGTGGAATAATAGGAATTTCTGCAAACAAAACAACAATAACAAATAGTTATAATTTAGGAGAAATAAATTCTTCATCAAGTGGAAACTATGTTAATAGAGTAGGTGGAATAATAGGAAATATTGCCTATTCGAATATACCTTTAATCTCTAAAATAGAAAATTGTTATAATAAAGGTAATATAAATGGTGGAAATAGAACTGGAGGAATTTTAGGATATGCTGGAGGTAATTTAAATTTAATAATAAATAAATGTTATAATAGTGGAAATATAACGGGTCAAGAAGATACTTTATATACTAGTGCAATAGAAATAGGAGGAATTTTAGGCCAAGTATGGAATGGACCAACAGTATATATTTTGAATTCTTATAATACAGGAGAATTAATTGCTAATGCTAAAAATACTAGTGGTTTAGCAGGAGGAATTTCTTATGCTTTTGAAAATAGTGATACTGCAAGTAATGGATATATTATTAATAGTTGTAATAATGGAAAAATTACATCAAAAAATACTAGTAGTGGAATAAGTAGAGTAGGTAATATTAGTGTTTTATCTTTAAATAATGTTTATAATATAGGTGAAATAAATTCTCCAGATAAAGCAGAAATAATACTTGCATTTAATAATGGAACGATAAAATCAATAGATAATGCTTATTATAAAGAAGGATTAATAGCAAGTAATAAAAGTTTAACTGATGTATATCCAATAACTGATGCTAATATGAAAAATCAAGATGGTAATGATAGTAATAGTTTATTATATAAATTAAATCAAAATGTTCAAAGTTTAAATAGTGCTGGATTATCTTCAATAGATAGTGAAATAGGTACAGATTTAGACGGTTATACATTATCAAGTTGGAAAATAGACCCAACTACTGGTTATCCAACATTAGATTATAATTTAGAAACGGAATAGCATAATTTGTTATTCTTTTTTAATTCAAATAATTAACCAAATATATCAACATCTTTTTAGAGTTGAAATTTTTTAATTGTAAATTTTAACTAAAAATAGTATAATAAGCACTATGAAAAGAAATGAAGTAGATAGAAATAAATTAAGTCCAATGATGAAACAATATATGGAAATAAAAGACCAATATAAAGATGAACTTTTATTTTTTCGCCTTGGAGATTTTTATGAATTATTTTTTGAAGACGGTATTACTGCCTCAAGAGAACTAGAATTAACTCTTACTGGTAAATCAGCCGGTTTAGAGGAAAAAGTTCCGATGTGTGGTGTTCCTTATCATGCTGTTAAAGGTTATTTAGAAAAATTAGTAAATAAAGGCTATCGAGTAGCCATTTGTGAACAATTAGAAGACCCTAAAACAACAAAAGATACAGTTAAAAGAGGAGTTATTGATGTTGTTAGTAAAGGAACTATTACTGATTTTGAACTTTTAGATGAGCATAAAAATTCTTATATTGCAAGTGTATTAGAATTTAGTGATATTTATGTTATAACTTATGCTGATATTACCACTGGAGAATTAAATAGTTTAACTATTCCTTTAAAAGAGGATACTTTAATAAGTGAAATATTAAGTTTAGGAATTAAAGAAGTAGTTTTATTAGATAATTTAAATGTTAATTTAGTTGATTTATTAAAAAATAAATATAATATCGAAGTAGTTTTTAGTAGCGAATATTATAGTGATGAAGTAAGTTTTTTAAATACGTTAACGGATGCTAGAGCCAAAGCCGGTGTTAATCATTTATTTTATTATTTAGTAGTAAGAGATTTAAAAAATATATCTCATATAAATGAATGTAATGTAATAGATAAGACTAATTATTTAGAGATGGATATTCATACAGTTCGTAATTTAGAATTATTTGAAACAATTCGTCTTAAAGATAGAACTTATTCTCTTATTTGGCTTTTAGATAAATGTAAAACTGCAATGGGTTCTAGAAAATTACGGAGTTATTTAACTCATCCTTTAAAAGATATTACAGAATTAAATAAAAGATATGATAAAATTGAAACTTTAAATAATAATTTTATTTTAAAAGATGAATTAAAAGGGTTATTATATGAAATCTACGATTTAGAAAGACTTTGTGGTAAACTAACGACTGGTAGTGTTAATGGTCGTGATTTATTACAATTTAAAAATAGTTTAAAAGTTTTACCTAGAATTAAAGAAATATTAGAGGAACTTGGTTTTGATGAAACTTTAGATACTCATCCCGAATTATATGAATTATTAGAGATGGCTATTTATGAAAATCCTCCAATTAGTGTTAAAGAGGGGTATTTAATTAAAGAGGGTTATAATCAAGAATTAGATGAATTAAAAAGTATTAGAAGTGGTGGTAAAAACTTTTTAGTATCTTTTGAACAAAAAATAAAAGAAGAAACTGGTTTAAAAAATCTCAAAGTAGGATTTAATAAAGTATTTGGTTATTATATTGAAGTATCTAAAAGTCAAGCCAAAGAAGTGACTGAAAACTTTGGGTGGGAAAGAAGACAAACTCTTTCTAATTATGAGAGATTTATTTCGCCAGAATTAAAAGAAAAAGAAGCCCTTATTTTAAATGCTGAAGAAAAAATAATTGAATTAGAATATAATTTATTTACTGAAGTTAAAAATATTATTAAAAAAGAAGTTTTAAAGATTAAAAAGACAGCCGATATTATTAGTGAATTAGATGCCATATTATCTTTAGCAATTTGTAGTGAAGAATTAAATTTAGTGCGGCCAAAATTAAATAATAATAAAAAATTAGAAATAATTGATGGAAGGCACCCAGTAGTAGAAATTGTTAATGGAGATTTGTATGTTTCTAATGACTGCCAAATGGATGAAAATAGTACAACTCTTTTAATTACGGGACCAAATATGAGTGGTAAATCAACTTATATGCGTCAAATTGCTATCATTATTTTAATGGCTCAAATGGGTTCCTTTGTTCCGGCTAAAAGTGCTAATTTACCAATTATTGATAAGATATTTACAAGAATTGGGGCCAGTGATGATTTAGTAAGTGGCGAATCAACTTTTATGGTGGAAATGAAAGAAGCCCGTAATGCTTTAGTTAATGCCACTCCAAATAGTTTAATAATCTTTGATGAATTAGGTAGAGGAACAGCCACTTATGACGGTATGAGTTTAGCCCAATCAATATTAGAATATATTAATGATAATATTCATGCTTTAACTTTATTTTCTACCCATTATCATGAATTAACTAGTTTAGAAAAGAAATATAAAACGATTAAAAATGTTCATGTTTCCGCAATTGAAGAAGAGGGAAAAATAACCTTTTTACATAAAGTAAAAAATGGTGCCGTTGATAAAAGTTATGGTATTCACGTAGCAAGACTTGCAGAAATGCCAGATAGTCTCTTACAAAGAGCCGATGAAATATTAAAAGAATATGAAACTAATTCTAAAAAGAAAATGATTGGTGAAGAAAAAGTTCAATTAGCCTTTGATTTTGAAGAAAAAACTCAAGAAGAAAATGATGAGTTAAAAAGAAAAATAATGGATATTGACCCATTAAATATGACTCCAATGACGGCATTAAATTATTTATATGAACTTAAAATGAGTATTAAAAAATAATTACTGTATAGTAATTTTTTTTCTTCTTTGGTATAATTAAACAAGTGGAGATGTAATTATGGCTAAAACGAGAAGTGAATTAAGAGAAAAATGTATGATTATTTTATATCAATGGGATATTTTTAAAACAAATAAAGATAATACTCCTATTGATGATATTATTAATGATAATATGGCAATTGAAAATGATTTTGTTAAAGATATTGTTTATGGAGTTATAACTCATCAAAATGAAATTGATGAAATTGCTAATAAATATATGAAAGACTGGGATATCACAAGAATTGATAAAACCGGCGCCGCTATTTTAAGAATGGGAATTTTTGAAATAAAATATACCGATACTCCGGAAATTGTAGCCATTAATGAAGCAATTGAACTTGCTAAAAAATATAGTGATGATAATGTTAGAAAAATTATAAATGCCGTTTTAGATAAGGTAATAAAAGAATGACTCTAACTAATGAAGATATTAAACTTTTACAAAGATTAAATTATTCCAAGAAAGTTAAATTAAGTTTTGGGGAATATTGGGTAAAAAAGCCAACAACTAATCTTGATGCCATAAATGAACTTATAATGCAAGAAGTAGTAAAAGAATTTGGCCTATTAAGCCCAATTTATTATTTAGTGAATATTAATGGGGAAATGTATGTTTTAAGTACAGATTTAAATGCTTTAGGAAATTTTAAAACTGCTGAAGAACTAGAAATATATGATGAAAATATTGTAAGTATTTATGAAATAGAGAATAAATTACAAACTAAATTGGGTAATTGTTCTGATTTAATATTTGATGTCATGAAAATGTTTATGATGGATATGTTATTTTATAATACTGACCGCGTTGCTAGTAATTGGGGTATATTATTTAAGGAAAATAATGAAAGACAAGTCGGAGTTATAGATAACGAAATGATATTAGATATTGAAAATGTAATGGTAATTAATTCTTATTTAGATACTTTGGAATATAAAAGTAAAATTAAGGAGTTATCGCATATAGAACTATTTCAAACTAATTTAGAGAATTTTTTAAATAATTTAGAACCTAATTTACTTTTAGAGACTTTTGCGTATTATTATCAAAAAATGCATCCCGAACATTTTAAAGAATTATTAGATAAAATTAAAAATAGTAAAGTATTAACGATAGATGGCTATGTTCCGCTAGATAATCCTTATGAAGATGAATTATTAGAGTTATATAGCGAAAATTATGAGATAATTAAAGAAGTATGGGAGAATTTAAAAAATGGAAGAAAATAAATATTTAAATGTAACCGAATTAAATAATTATATAAAAAATTTATTAGATACAGATTATTTTTTAAATTGTATATATTTAAAAGGTGAAATTTCAAATTTTAAAAATCATACACGAGGACATTTATATTTTACTTTAAAAGATGATAATGCGAGAATTAATGCTGTAATGTTTCAAGGCAATACGAGAAGTTTAAAATTTGTTCCTGAAGATGGAATGAAAGTTTTAGTTAAAGGAAGAGTATCGGCATATCCCGCTAGTGGTAATTATCAAATCTATGTTGAGTCAATGGATTTAGATGGTTTAGGTAATTTATATATTGAATTTGAAAAATTAAAAGAAAAATTATATAAAGAGGGACTTTTTAATAAAGAACATAAGAAACCTATTCCTAAATATCCCTCAAGAATTGGAATAATTACAGCCGATACAGGAGCAGCCGTTCGTGATATTATGAGTACGATTAAAAGAAGATATCCTTTATGTGAAGCGATTTTATTTCCAACTTTAGTACAAGGTGAGTATGCCGCTGAAAATATTGTTAAACAAATTGGTGTGGCTGATAAATATGGTTGTGATACTTTAATTGTAGGCCGTGGTGGTGGTTCAATTGAAGATTTATGGGCTTTTAATGAAGAAATAGTAGCAAGAGCAATTTATAATGCTAGAACTCCAATAATTAGTGCCGTAGGTCATGAACCAGATTTTACTATTGCTGATTTTGTGGCTGATTTACGAGCCCCAACTCCTACTGGTGCAGCCGAAATGGCCGTTCCTACTGTGTTAGATATCAATAATTTATTAAATCAATATAAAATTCGTCTTAATAAAAATATTAAAAATTTAGTTAATACCAAATTTATTGAACTTCGAAATTTAAGAAATTCTTTTGTCTTAAAAAATCCTTTGAGTTTATATGAAATGAAAGAGCAAAAACTAGATAAATTAATTGATAATTTAAATCGAAATATTTTAAGTTTATTAGATATTAAAAAACATAACATAGATATTCTTTATAACCAACTAAAATTAGTAAGTCCTAATAATCTTATTTTAAATAATCAAAATAAGTTAAAAGAAATAAAGTATAATTTAAATAATAATATGGAAAAAAGACTTACTAACCTAAAATTTAATTTAGACTATTTAATTAATACTTTAAAATTAGTTAATCCATTAAATATTTTAAGTAATGGTTATTCATTAGTAAAGAAAGATGATAAAGTAATTAAAAGTTGCCATGATGTCAAAGTTAATGATATAATAGGCATTAAATTGTATGAGGGCGAGATTACAGCCAAAGTAAAGGAGATAAAAAATGAATAATTATGATATTTTAATTAATGAATTAAGTAGATTATTAAGTTCTGCTAAAGAAGAAAAGGCTAAATTAGTGGGTGAAAAAGAAAAACTTTCTGATGATAATTATAAAATTACCTCAAAGGTAGAAGATATAGAGAAAGAAATTACTAAATTAGAAAGTATTATTGATATTTTACAAAATTATAATAAAAAATTATTACCAGCAAGATTAATTACCATAATTTCAATGATTCCATCAATATTTGCTAGTTATTTTTTACTTACTAATAATATGGTATTTAATGAACCAATAAGTACAACGACTGGTTTAATTGCTAGTTTTGGT
This sequence comes from uncultured Bacilli bacterium, assembly GCA_947629115.1. The sequence continues at coordinate 7,327 of CANRCL010000029.1, forward strand.
CTTATTTGTACGAATGTTATAATTTCTAAATTATTATATAATTCTCATGATTTAGGTGGTCGGTATACGGAAGTTAAAAAAGATAATGATATTGCATCTTCCAAAGACCAATTAAGTCTTCTTAATGAAGAAAAATTAGGTTTAATGAGAGAAAAGGAAGAAAATGATGAACAAATAGCCATTTTAGATGAAGAAATTGCGAAAGTGAATGAAGAGGTTAAATCATATGATAAAAAAATAGATTTAGTTGCAAGTAAAAAAATGATGGCTTTAAGTTTATTATCACTTGATGAAGAAGTAGAAGCCAAATTAGACCAAAAATTTATGAATGATAATGGAATTGAAGTAATTTTAAAAAGAGAAAGATAATAGAAAGGGAATTTAAAAATGGAAGAAAAATCTTTTGAAAGTAATTTACAAGAATTAGAAACATTAGTAAAGGAATTAGAGGGTGGTAATGTTCCACTAGAAGATGCGATTAAAAAATATACGGAAGCGATGGAACTTGCTAAAAGTTGTAGTGATAAATTAAATAACGCTACCGAAAAAGTAAATAAAATTTTAGCCAGTGATGGCGAATTAAAAGATTTCGAAGTTAAAGAGGATTAACCTCTTTTTATTTTGGCATTAAATAGATTTTTTGGAGCATACTAAAAATAAGTTAAATTATGTCAAGTGATATTTATTTTTTAGAATTATAATATTGTCAAATAAAATAAATGGTAATAGAATAAAAATAGAGAGTAGTGATGAGATGAAAAGTAGTAAGAAAAAAATTCCTTGGAGTGTAATTATTACCATAATTACACTATTACTAGTAATAGGAGGAACTTCTTATTTTGCTTATCAGTATATTAAAGATAAAGATAGAAAAATAGTTCAAAATGCAGAAGAAATTGCCAAAAGAAATGCAGAAATAACCGATATTAGAAATCAAAATCAAGATGCTTTAAAAGATTATCAAACTGATGTGGAATTTTTAAGTAAAATGACTTATGATGAACTTTTACCAAATTTAGTAGATACTTCTTTAATTAAAGAGAAAACGAATATAACAATTATGGTTAATGGCGTCGAATTAATGAGTGAAGATACTCTAGATTTTAATGAAGTTAAACAATATGAAATAGAAGTTCAATTATTATATAGTTATTTTTATGAAGATGAGGGTAATACTAAAGAAGAACAAATTAAAAATAGTAAAGAAACTATTATAAATGTTGTAGATACTATTAAACCAGTTATTACAGGAGTTAAAGATAAAACTATTACCGCAGGAGATAAATTAGATATATTAAATGGTATAAGTGCTAGTGATGAAAAAGAGGGTAATTTAGAAGTTAAATATGAGGGAGAAGTTAATACCACGAAAGCCGGTACTTATAAAGTAGTAATTTATGCGGTTGATAAAAATGGTAATCGAACTGAACAAACAATGACAATAACTGTAAAAGCCAAACCAGTAGAAACAAAGCCAAATACTAGTACAACTAAACCGAGTACAGGTACAACTACTACTCCTAATACTGGTTCTACTACCAAGCCTAGTACAGGTTCAACAACGACTAAACCAAGTACAAGTACTACACCAACTTGTGATGTCACCAATGCAGTTTTGCAAAAAAGAGGCTATAAACCAACTCAAGATAAAGATGCTTGTAAGAAAAATAAAGAAGCCACTGAAATAGCAAAAAAAATTGCTGAAGAAGTTTTGGCTAAAGGCTATAAAACTGATTTAGAAAAAGTTGATGCGGCGGCTAAAATAGTTTCAGAATATTATCAAAAAGGTGTTCACGTTGAAAGTGGTTTTGATTATAGAACCCCTTATGGCGTATTTATTAAAGGTGAAGCATCTTGTGCTGGTTGTACAAGAGCGTTAATTCAAGTTTTAGAATTAATGGGATTTAAAAATTTGACTCATGCAAATGAAAATGGTTGGACTCATCAATGGGTAATATTAGAGATGGATGGTCAAAAAGGATTTGCAGAAGCCCAATTAGGTTTTGCTGGTTATGGATGTCATATGTCTGATGAAAGCCCAGAATGTGTTAATGGAGAAAGTAATTAATAATTTACTTTCTTTTTTTAAATATTTATTTTATAATCATTTTAGAGGGAGACTTATATGTTTGCTAAAGTATTAATTGAATATCCAACTAAAAAAATTGATAAATATTTTACTTATAAAGTTCCTAGTATTTTAAAGAGTGATATTAAAAGAGGAATGAAAGTGCAAATTCCTTTTGGAGCAAAAATAATTAATGGTTTTGTAATGGAAATAGTTAATACTTATGAAGAAGATTATGAATTAAAAGAAATTATTAATATAGTTGATAAAGAATTAATATTAGATGATGAATTAATGAATTTAGGAAAATATATTCAAGAAAAAACCTTATGTCCATTAATTTCGGCTTATCAAACAATGCTTCCGACATCTCTTAAGATAAAAACATCTAAAACAAATTATGCTCATTATAAAACTTATCTAGTTTTAAATAAAAGTGAAGAAGAAATCAAAAAATATTTAGAAGATTATAAAAAGATAAATTATCAAACTGAATTGTTAAATGATTTATTACAAAATAAAAGAATTTTAAAAAGTAATTATGGTCCCGCTGTTATAAAGGCTTTAAAGGGTAAAGAATTAATTAAAGAAATAAAAGAACAAGAATATCGCATAAATAAAACTAATAATGTAGAAGTTTATAAACCAGAGTTAAATGATGAACAACTAAAGGCTTATAATACGATTAGTAAGACAAATAAATATGAAACATTTTTACTAATGGGTATAACTGGCTCTGGGAAAACAGAAGTTTATTTAAATTTAATCGATAATATGATAAAAAAAGGGAAAACTGCCATTATGTTAGTTCCCGAAATAACTTTAACAATGCAAATAGTTAATCGTTTTTATGAATGGTTTGGTTCAAAAGTGGCTATCTTTCATAGTGCTCTTTCTAATGGCGAAAAATATGATGAATATTTAAAAATTATGCGCGGAGAAGTATCGGTTGTCGTGGGAACGCGTTCGGCTATTTTTACACCTTTGAAAAACATTGGGATTATTATTATTGATGAAGAGCATAGTGATACTTATAAACAAGATAATATGCCTCGTTATAATGCTAAAGATATGGCTACATTTCGGGCTCAATATCATAATTGTCCTTTAGTTTTAGGTAGTGCCACTCCAACATTGGAAGCCAGTTCGAGAGCATTAAAAAAAGTTTTTACGCCCCTTTATTTAACTAAAAGAGCCGGAGGAGGTACTTTACCTCAAGTTAAAATTATCGATATGGTTGCCGAAATAAAAAAACATAATTTTATTTTTAGCGAAGAATTAATTAGTAATTTAGAAATGGTTTTAGAAAGAAAAGAACAAGCCATTATATTATTAAATAGACGGGGTTATTCTACTACCATTACTTGTTCTAATTGTGGTTTTACTTATAAATGCCCTAATTGTGATATTACTTTAACCTATCATAAATCCACTAATAATTTACGTTGCCATTATTGTGGCTATACAACTAAAAGAGAAGATAAATGTCCTAATTGCCAAGAAGATGCTTTAAATTATCTAGGCCTTGGGACAGAAAAAGTAGAACAAGAATTACAAAAATTGCTTCCTATGGCTAGAATAATTCGGATGGACCAAGATACAACTGCTAAAAAAGGAGCCCACGAACGAATAATTGAAAGTTTTAAAAAGGGCGAATATGACATTTTACTAGGAACCCAAATGATTAGTAAAGGTTTAGATTTTCCGAAAGTGACTTTAGTTGGTATTATTAATGCTGATACTTCTTTAAATATTCCCGACTTTCGAAGCAATGAAAAAACTTTTGCCTTATTATATCAAGCCAGTGGAAGAGCAGGAAGAAGCACATTACCAGGTAAAGTAATAATTCAAACTTATAATCCAGATAATTATGTTTTAAAATGTGTTAAAGATAATGATTTCGTTAGTTTCTTTAAGTATGAAATGAATATTCGTAAAATTTTAAAATATCCACCTTATTATTTTTTAGTAAGTTTAAAAATAGTATCTAGTGATTATACAACATCTTTAGAAAATGCTAATAAAATTTGTCAGTATTTAAAAAATCATATTGATAATTCTTCAATTATTTTAGGACCTACAACGGCTAATCTATTTAAATTTAATAATACTTATCGGTTTCAAATTGTCATTAAGTATCGATATGATAATCAGTTAATGCAAACTTTAAAAGAATTAGATAATATCTATTTAAATGATAATAAAGTAAATCTAGAAATAGATATTGACCCATTACATATATAAATTAAAGCAGAACATAAGCAAATGAAAATAAACTATCATTTATTTTCATTTGCACTGTAAGCCTCACGACTTATTTTTCCTGTTTCATAGGATTTTACTCCTCCACAGGCCATATTTCCGACAGTCGCTGCCGTACTTATTTTTTTATTATTTATTTAATTTTGATAATTTTCTTTATAGT
>CANRCL010000030.1 GCA_947629115.1 uncultured Bacilli bacterium
CGTCTTAAGTATAATATATTTTTTCTTCTATTGATATATTATTTTTATCACTTTATATTTACTTGACACTCTCTACCTTTATAAGATTAATTATAATTACCCCCCCCGAAAATCAAGAGGTTTTCTTTAATTTCTTTATTATTTGACAAAATTTGACAACAAAAAAGAAGTAATTCCTACTTCCTAATTAATATCTTAATTTCTTTCTTCTGGCTTTATAATCTGGAATGGCTGCTTCTACTATACTCCAAAAATTCTTACTATGATTGCCCTCATAAAAATGAGCCATTTCATGAATAATTACATAATCTATTAAAGGTATTTCTTTTTTTAAAAGTTCACTATTTAAAGTAATTATTTTATCTTTTGTATTACAAACACCCCATCTAGTACGCATTTTTCTAATTCTTAATCTAAATTCTGGTAAAGAAACAAAACATTTTTTACAAATATCTATTTCTTCATTAAATACTCTTTCACATTCTTTTTGATAAAATTTCTCTAAAGTTTTTTCATCTTGACAAGTAATATGATTATCTTCTATTTCTAATTTTTTAACTCGATTATCAAATGTCACATCATAAGGTTTACCTAAATACCAAAAAGATTTATTTCTTTCACTTTTTTCTAAAGCATCTTCATACATTTTTAATATTGAACTAGAATTTTTAGTAATTAAATTTTTTATTTCATTATCAGTTATAAATTTGGGTGCAGTTATAATTAAAGTACAATTTTCATCAAAACGAAAATAAAGATTTTTATTATCTTTTCTAATTACTTCATATTCTATAATATAATCATTTAACTTAAACTTCATAACATCACAACATTCTTTTTTATATCTACTTATTAATTTTATCATAAATTTATTTATCTCACAAACTCATTTAACCAAAAATAATCTTTATTTTGAAAATCACACACAAATAAATTATCAGTCATAAGATAATTTATAAGTAAAGCCGGATTAATTGTATCAGTTTTAAGAAGCATATGTGTTCGAAAAACTTTTAAAGTACTATTTTCTGGTTTATATTTATTATTTAGATAATGGATATTATCTTTAAAAGTATAATAACGATTATCTTTAAATAAATTATTTATTCTTTTATTTAAGTAATTAATATCTAAAGTATCAAATAAATTATAATAAAGTTTATTAGAAACTCCCATATTAAAATTATCTAAATAATATAAACTATCTATTGTATGATATAGATTATAGGGAGTTTCTTTAGTTAGAATAGTTAATTCTCTTTTTATTTTAAAAATATAAAAGGTTCGCATTTATATCACCTAATTAGATTATATAAAATTACCTTTTATTATTTTGTTTTATTTTGTCGAACATTAATTATTTTTTAATATTTCTACTATTCTAGTTTTAATCGCATCTAAATCTAAATTATAACGACTTAATAATTCTTGTTTAGTTCCTGATTCCGTATATGTATCAAGTCCTATTATATAGTCTTTACCACTAGCATAGCGATACCAAGATAAACTACTACCAAATTCTAAAGTAAAGGTTTTAACTTCTTTAGGTAATAACATATTTTGATAACGGTCAGTTTGTATATTAAATAATTCTTGACTTGGCATAGTTACAACTCGTAAATCTAAACCATAATTTTTTAAATCTTCAGCAACTTTTAAAGCCGTTTTAACTTCTTCACCACTGGCAATTATAATAGCATCTAATCTTTCTAATTCTTTTCGAACTCGATAAGCCCCAGCCATAACATATTTATAATTAGTACCTATTTCTTTTTTTACTATTTCATCACCAATAACTACCGCTAGAGGTTTTCTTGTGTTTGCCAAAATATCATAAGTTCCTATTACTTCATTAATATCTGCTGGTCTTATTGTAATTAAATTAGGGACCATTCTTAAAGTATTTAGTTCTATTACCGAAGCATTACCATTATCTTCATAAGTATTTAAAAAACTATCTTGAGTAAAGAAATAATTAATATCTAAATTATTGTAGGCTCCTAATTTTAGGAAAGGTAAAAGATTAGACGCCGTAATTAAAGGGGCTGATACAATAACTTTAAAACCTAAAGAGGCTAAACCAGAAGCAATACCTCCTAAGGCTAAAGGGCGATTACCTAAATTAATATTTCTTTCAGTAGGACTATCTTTATGCATAAATCCTGATTTAGTTATTTTCATTTTGGTATTGATAAAATTATCATTAGATAAACTTAAAATAAAAGGACTTTTACTAGCAAATAAATTAAATATTTTCATATTACTAATACTTAATTCTTCTTCATAATTATCATTTATTTTAATATTATCAGGAACAAAATTAATATTTAAAGTTTTCTTTTCTAAAAAATTAATAATTTTTTTTAATTTTAAATCTTTTAAACTTTCTTCTTTAACTTCTTGCCATTTAGTTAAAACTTTTTCCATTTTTTTATCAATTAATTTTCTAATTTCACTATATATTTCTTCAGGTACTTCAAAAGTAGTATTTATTTTTAACTCTTCTTTTAATTTAGTAAATTCTTCTTCTTTTAATGGCTTATTATATTTAACTTCTATTTCATCTTTATTATTTAACTTTAAAAATAGAATAGTTGGTTTTTTACTAATTTTCGCATCTTCAATGGCTCCATCAATAGCACTTTGATTAGTAATATTTAACTCTTCAACATTATAATTTAATTCTTCATATAATAAAGATAGTTTTTGATGAGCAACTTCTTCCATGGCTTCATCTTTGGCTTCTTTATTTCTAATAACAATATAAATCATTTTATTTAAGTTTTCTTTACCTACATAACTTAATGTTTCTAGGGCTTCTCCACTCATTAAATCACTTTCAAGGCAAACACAAAAAGTATGAAAGTTAACGAGTTCACATTTAGGGACTTCAATTTTTACTAAAGACTCTAAATAACGTTCACCAAGAGCAATACCTGCTGATGTAGATATAACATCACTACTATTTAAACTGCCAATATTTATACCGGGAGTTTTATTACTAGCATTTCCTTTACATAAAGAATCTAACTTTTTAAAATCCTTTAAATTATCCATTGAAATTTCTTTAGTAAATAAGTGCATAACACTATAAAATAAAGGTAAAAAAGGATTACTAACTATTAATCTATCCCGATTTAACCAATTATTATCTTCTGGATTAAAGTTAAGATGTCTTAACATTAAAGAATAAAATAACGCTGCACTGTTAAGGGTAAGAGATACATCTCCACTACCCGCTTCATTTATCATATCTAAACTTAATATTTTTAAATTATCGACCACACTATTATCAAACTTACTCATAATCATATTCCTTCTTTATATGTGATTAATTAAATTATTAATTTTTTCCACTGATTTATTATTATCTAATTTACTTAATTGTTCTTGCATTTTCTTTATAATATTCGGATTATTATTTAACTTTAATAACCATTTTTTAAAGGTTCTTAAACCTTTAACTCGAATACCATATTTTTTTCTTACCATAAATTTAGCATTATATTTTTCTTGACCCCCTAAACCGGGCACTAATAACATAGGTACTCGCATTTCCATACATTCGGTAACCGTTGCACCTCCAGGTTTAGAAATTACTAAATCACTTACTTTCATTAAATTTAAAACATCGTTAGAAAAACCTAAAACTAATATATTTTTAAGATGGTGTTTTTCGACATATTGCTGACATTTTTCTTTTAACTGAGTATTTTTACCACTTATAAAAATTATATACGCTTGAAGATTTAATTTAGCAATGACTTTAAAATAATCATAATAATACATATTTCCTAATGCTGAACCTCCAAAAAACAAATAAATAGGTTTATTATGGGGTAAAGAATATTTTTGGTAAATTTCATCTTTAGTATCTAAATTATTTAATACACTAATATTTAAAGGTAAACCAAAATCATATATTTTACTCGCTTTAATACCTTTTTGAATCAATTCTTCTTTAACTACTTTATTACCTACAATATAACCATCTTCATCATTTTTATTGCGAATCCAAAATTCATGAGAACGATAGTCAGTAATTATTGTAAATAATTTACTTTTAATTATACCTAATTTATTATAATAAGTAATCATATTACTACAAAAGAAATGCGTTGATATTGTAATATCGGGATTAAATTCACAAATAATCTTTCTTAATTCTAAATTATCATAACTTTTTTTAGCGGTAATATTATTTGGTAAAGTAGCAATTTTATTATTCATTAATTCATAGATAACATCAAATAACTTTTCATGACGATGGGAACCAACCCATTTCCAAAGTTTAATACCCATTTTGCCTAAAGTATTACCATATTCAGTCATATCAAAAAGCATAACTTCTATTTTATGATTGCGTTCTTTTAAATATTTTGCTACGTATTCTGCCATTGATTTGTGACCTGCACCATATCTAGCATATATAACTAATACTTTTTTCTTCATTTTATTTTACCCTCATTTATTATTATAAACGTTTTTAGAAAATAAAACAATTAATTTGAAAAAAAATAAAAAAGACTTTTTAGTTAGTCTTTTCGCTTAAAGTAATAGAATTATTACTTACATTGTCATTTAAACTAGACATTCTTGCATTCAGGAGCAATACTCCAAAAATAATAACCGAATAAAATAAGATTATTACTCCTCCATTAATTAAACTTTTTTTCATTGTATCACTCCTTCTTTCTATATTTATTCTAACAGAAACATTTGTTTGTATCAAGAACAAATTTAAAAATTAAACAATTGTTTGACATTTTTGACACATTATTGTAAAATGAATTTAGGAGGATGTTATGAAAACTAAAGAATTAACTAAAAGACAAAATGATGTTTTAGATTACATTAAAAAATATAGTGCTCGTCATGGTTATCCACCAGCAATTAGAGAAATATGTAAAGGAGTTGGCTTATCTAGTCCCGCAACAGTATTTGTTCATTTAAAGAATTTAGAGCAATTAGGATTAATTAAAACAACTAGCAATAAATTTAGAACTATTGAGGTATTATGTGAAAACGAATATATTGAAACCAATGAAGAAGTTGTTAAAGTACCTTTACTAGGTAAAATAACCGCCGGCTCACCTATAACAGCAATTGAACAACCCAATGAATTTTTTGATATTCCGGCTTCTTTAATTCCTGCAACTGCTACTGTTTTTACTCTTCATGTTAGTGGTGAAAGTATGATAAATGCTGGTATTTACGATGGTGATTATGTAATAGTTAAAAAACAAAATACTGCTAAAAATGGAGATATAGTTGTTGCTATGACGATGGAAAATGAAGCCACGATAAAAAGATTTTATAAAGAAAATGGGCATATTAGATTACAACCCGAAAATGATACTATGGAGCCAATTATTTTAGACAATTGTGTAATACTTGGTATTGCAATTGGATTATATCGGAAATTTTAAAAAGATATCAGCAAATTGATATCTTTTTTTATTTATAAACAACTTCATATATTTTATTACGTTCTAATTTTTTAGGAATTACTACTCTTAAATAATTAGTAGTATGACCAATACTTTCATTATCTTTAACTTCTTCAATTAAAACTTTTACTTTTTTATTTACAAATTTAGCACTATATTCTTTTTCTAAATAATCTGATAGTTCTAATAATTTATGAACTCGATTTGTTTTTTCAGTACTTGATACTTCTTTTAAACGACAAGAAGCCGTTCCATTTCTCTTGGAATATGGAAAAACGTGTATTTTACTAAATTGTAATTTTTTAGCATTCTCATATGTTTTTAAAAACATTTCTTCGGTTTCTTCCGGAAAACCAACAATAATATCCGTAGTAATAGAAATATCGGGACTAGCCTTTCTTATTTCTTTTATTTTATTAAAGAAGTAATTCAAATCATATTTGCGATTCATTAATTTTAATACTTCATCACTACCCGCTTGTAATGGAATATGTAAATGATTACAAAATTTAGGATTAGTCTTTAACATATTTATAAATTTATCATTTAATTCTGTTATTTCGACACTAGATAGGCGAATTCTTTCTAAGCCCTCAATTTCTGAAAGACGATTAATTACATCAACTAAATCTTTACCATCATAATTATAAGAGCCAGTATGAATGCCTGTTAAAACGATTTCTTTATGATTAGATGCAACTAAATTTTCCGCTTCTTCAATTATTTTAGCATATTCTTTACTCCTACATTTACCACGCATAAAAGGAATTATACAATAAGAGCAAAAATTATCACAACCATCTTGAATTTTAATAAATGCTCTAGTATGGTCGAAATCATTTATTTCCATATTTTCAAAACCTAAATCTCTATTAGGATTATAATAACAATAAGGTTCTTGATTTTTTAAATAATCTCTTATTATTTCTGCAAGTTCACTTTTCTTTTGATTACCAAGTAAGATATTAATATTCATATTTTGATATTCTGCAAAATTATTTTGCACACTACAACCAACCACTACTAAAATACTATTAGGATTTTCTCTTCTTACTCTTCTTACAAACTTTTTACATTTACTATCGGCTGTATTAGTGACTGTACAAGTATTAATTATAATAATATCAGCATCAGTCATTTTATCTACACAAAGAAAGTCACTGGCAATTAGTGACTGTTTTATAAAATTAGATTCATAAGAATTGACTTTGCAACCAAATGTTTCAATATAAAATTTCATATAACCACCCTTTAATTAAGTAAACGATTTAATTCTTTTAAGGCATTCAAGAATGCTTCTTCCTTTTGATAACTAATTACTCTTACTTCTTTAACATTATCAATAACATTTTTATTAACTAAATCATTCAAATCAACCTTTTTAACAACTAAATCATCTAAAACTTCTTCTTTTTCATAATTAATTGCATAATTATTTTTCTTTTTTAATAGTTCATCATAACTGATAATGGCCTTTTCTTCCTGATCCTTTTCATAGGCTGTAATATTATTTTCATCTTGTTCTTTTTGATTTTCTAACTTTTTAGTTAAAGTTTCTAAATCAATTAAAGGCGCATCTTCATCACTATACTCTTCTGGATTAGCCAAATCTTCATCTTCGGCTGGTGAATTATTCTCTGTTGGAGGATTTTCGATTAAATTTAAAATATCATTTTCTAAATCATTATTATCTTTATGACCAGTATCTCTTGTCATTTCATCAACCTCATCCTTATTTATCTTAATAAAATATATTAATGTGACTACTAGTATCAGTAAAACAATAATCGCCACAAAAAAGAATATATCAACAAAAGATAAATAATCTAAAAAACTTTTAATATCTTCAATAATTTTCATATAACCACCACAATTATATTTTAACACTTAATGTAAAATAAAATAAAGTGTCATTCATTCGCTTTACACATAAATTAGCAAATGTTGACACTTATTATAACATTTTGTTTGACAATTGGCAATTATTCGACAATTTTCAAGTCTTAGAATATTTTAAAAGGAGCAATTAAAGTACCATCACCAGATAAATTAATATCTTTTGTTAAATAAAACACTGGTCTTACCGGCATAAAATCAGTTGTATTAACACTATAAACAACTCCTATTGCCCCAATATAACGAGAAATATAAATTCCTGAGGTAATATATCCCTCTCTAACCATTGTCCACTCAAAATTAGGATATATTGTATTTTCAGGGTTTGAAATAATATTATTAGTTATATGCATCCAACAATTTTTGGCATCATTATAATTTCCGGGTTTTCCTCCTGGGTATGAATATAAATAATCATGAATATAAATTAAACTAATTGGAGAAACAACAAAATCTTTATTTACATCCCAAGTATAAGTTTCTTGCATAAAGCCATTATTATTTACTGTATGTATTGTAGGTTTAAGCCCACTTTCAATCAAATACAAATTGTCAGCATCATATAGTTCAGAAGCATTAACATCTAAACTAGTTTCTCCAAATAACCATTTTTTTGTTTGAATCTTTGCCTTAAGACTCGGATTTAAAGTACTATAAAATGAAGTATCTTTATACATTGTTCCATCTTCAGAATCATTTAATTGATGAAAAGCATTTGATTCGTTCCATTTAATATCTTGCCATACATCAGTGTTCCATTGAAGAGCATCTTTTAAAGCCGTTTTTTTCATAACTTTTAATTCTCCAAAAGAAGTTACTCCAATTATTCGGTATAAATCATCACCATATTCTGAACAATCAGTTCCTAAACAAATATAATTTCTAACATCATCAGTATAAAGTCCTTGATATCTATACATTCCTCCCGCTAGATTACTGGTTAAATGATTATCTGTATCCTTAGATCTTAAATATTTTATATTAGGTTCCATATCATAATACAAATAACAATAACTTGTTTTACTTATATTTAATGTAACTATATAATTTTCATAATCATAATCAATCGCATTGGAAATTATTTTCCCATTTGTATCTATACAATTTGATTTAGTTTTATTAAATATATAACCATCCGTTGGTAATTCTTCTTGACTTTCAGCATATTCACCATTAATTTGCTCTACCATCAAAGCAATCGGCTTATTTTTTATTGAGTTTTTTATTTTTACTTTTGGCAATTCTTTATATTCTTCTTTCTTATTAAATATCAAAAATATGCTTGAAAGCCCTAACAATAATATTACTGCTCCACAAATTATTTTATTATTTTTTCTCATAAAACATCTCTCTATCCTATGAGATTATTATAAAATATTACCCCCCCCAGTCAACATTTTTGTTGATAATTTAAATTTGAGAATTATGCTTTTACTTTTTTGAATTCACTATTTTCTAATATATAATAATTTAGTAAAGGCATTGTATCTATAAGGAAAAAATACTCATTAAAATACATTATAACTTCAGACGAATCTCCGGGAGAATAATAACTTGCTGGCATATCTTTATTTTCTTTAATAGTATTATTAAAATATTTTAAAAAATGGGGATTTTCTTTGTTTATTTTATCTAAATATTCTTTGGCTTTCTTATCATTTCCTTTTTTATAATATAGTGCAAACAATGGAAATAACATTCCTAAATTTTCTTCTGGATATCTTTTATATAATTTAAGCATATCATTTTCTTCTTCTAAAAAAGCATAAATTGCCATAAGTAAATATCTAGCCCCCATATTATCATTTTCATTTAACTTAAGAATTTCTTTACAAACATCACGTGCTTGTTTTATCTTCCCATCTAAAACTAAATAATCTGCTTTAGTATATAAACCTCTAATATATGGTCTAGTTTCAAATATTCCATAAAAATTGCCAATATTATCTTTTTTAAAAAATTCTTCTTTTAATAATCTATTTTTTTCAGCAGTTAATCCATCATCTAATAGTTTCCATCTTTTTAACGGATTATTCTCTAAATGAGTCTGAAATATTATTGCATCAAAACAATCAGAACACTTTTCATATGCTTCTTTAGCATATTTTAAGGCTTGGATTTTAGATTTAGCATTTTCGGCTTTTCCTAATAGTTCATAAGCATCATCTAAAGGTGTATTTTCATATTCTATTTTACCAGAATTATATTTTTGCATGAATTCTTGTAATTTTTCATTCATTTCTTCTTCATCTTTTGCTTCATTATTTTCAAAAAATTCTTTAAGCATATTATTAAGTTTATTATTCATCTACTTTACCTCCAATTTCACTTAATATTTTATTTACCAATAACTTTTTATATTTATCCGTAACTTTTCTCCTTTTTTATATACTATCAAACAATCGTTTTTTGTGTCAATATTCAATTATATTTAAAAAATGCCTTCTTCAGACATTTAATTATCCGGCAATTATATAAGGATTATCTTTGGTTCCATCACCAGTCATTTCAATATTTTTAATTAAATTAATAACTGGTCTAACATTACGATATAAACCACCACTAACATTTAAATCTAATCCCCCACTTTGCGTTATCATAAATAAATTTAAATTATTATCATCACCTTTAGCAGCACTCATCGTAAACCAAGAATTTTTAATATCGGGATTATATAAATAATATTTTTGATTAACCCCATTTGAACTTGCCCCGGCTAAAATAACTTCATCAATCGTTAGTAAACCAATATTATTGTTTACACTAGTTCCTAGACAATTTAAAGTTGGTAATTTATTAGTCATTATTCTTGTACTGGCTAAATAATTTCCATCGGTATCTTTATTATTATCATAACAGAACTTTGTATTAGCCACATATTTAATATTTTCTCTTATATTTTGTTCTAACCAATTTTCTAAAAAAGTATTCATATTAGTTTTTTCATAATCTTGAAATTTATTTTCATCAGTATAGAAACTAGCCAAAGTATCGGCCGCATTATCTAAAACTAAACGAACTGTTCCATCACCATTTATTCTAACTATTCGCCATAATTTATTACTAAAACTAACATAATTATTTTCGACATTACCTCTAAAATAATAAGAAACTCCTATATCATCACTACTCTTTATTAATCCCTCATCTTCTACGGCTAATTCCATTCCTACTTTAGTAAGATTTTGTTCACTTGCGGGTGAATTTTTTAAAATAATATCACTAAAAGTATTCATTTTTCCACTTTGATTATAAATATTTAAATAACCTTTTAATGGAGTATCTCCAGTATTATTTAATTCTAATGTATAATTTTTGGTTTCTTTAGAGTCAATACTTATATAATCGGTAGTCACTTCATCAATGGTTGTAAGACTTCCCTCCATTACTAAAGTATTATCATAAAAAATTTTATATGTTCCATTACCTCTTATTTGATTAAAACTAATATTATAATAACTAACATTATCACTAGCATTGGTAACCGTAAATTTAATGGTTTTGCTATTTTCAATTTCAAATTTTTTACCATCTACATAATTAATTGATAAAGTTCCATTTACTTCAATATCGGAATCAAATAATTTTCCTTTGCCATCAACAAGATAAAGTACCCCAATAGAAGCCATTAACATAATTAAAAGACTAAAGACAGTTAAAAAGAATTTATAAATTTTACGCATTTTTAATTTAACTAAGATAATAGGTTCCATCTTTCGTACCACCCTTACTATAACCATTATATATAATATGTTTCTTTAATGTCAAACATTTTACGTTAATTTTTTAGAAAAATTTGCAATTTTAAAAAAAATTCCTTCTGACAAATAAAAAATCCACTTTTTTCAAGTGGACTTTATTACTATCTATTATAGAATTCAACGATAAGTTGTTCATTAATTTCGCTATTTAATTCACTTCTTTCAGGAACTCTAACATATTTTCCTGATAACTTTTTAGCATCAAATTCCAAATAAGCAGGAACTGTTGCTTTTTGTTCTAAAGCATCTAAAATAGCAGGATGATTTAATGAATTTTCTTTAACACT
>CANRCL010000031.1 GCA_947629115.1 uncultured Bacilli bacterium
ATTGATTGGTCAAAAGTTGAATTTGAACAAGATTCTGAGGCAACCTTTACAGTGCCTTCTCTAGATAAAGCAACTTATCAATTAAAATCTAGTGAAGATAATAATTATAATATTACTGGAAATATAACTGAACAAACAATTGGTAGTGAAACAGGTTATTATTTATCTTATACTATTAAACCAACTAATCCAAAATCAACAATGAAAATAGTTGTTCCTTGTAATAGTACTACTTGTCAAGAAAGTACTAAAACAATTACTTATAATGACTTAAAGAATGGTTCAATTACAATATCGCATAAAATAGATAGCATTAAAGATTCTCAAAATAAATTTACTATAACTGTTGATAATGATGGAGAAGGACCTGCTTATGATGCAACTGAATATACTTTTGATTACAGTTCTTTAACTTTAATTAAATCTTCAAAATCAACTATTGTAAATCCAATATCTGAAAGTGATTATGGAAAATTTAGTGATAAGAAATGGACTAAATCTACTTATTATAATGTTAGTTTTTCTACTAAAAATGGCGTAGATAGCACAGTTTATGTTGCAGGGTTAATACCTATTCATTCAGAAAGTGTAGATGGTTTAAAAAATACTAATTATTATTTAATGTATGAATTAGAAACACCAACAAATGTAACAGAAAATACAACTGTAAAATTAAATAATAATGATGAATTAATTACATTATTTAATGATAATAAATTATATATTTTACAAAGTATAGAATCAGTTACTAAAGGATTTACTGTTACTATAGATATGGATGGAGATAATAATATTGAATATAGTCCATATACCATAACAATGCTTGTAGGAGATTTAAAATTACAAAAGGAATCTACTGGTAGTACATATTCAATTGCTACTGAAAATGATTTTAATGGTAAAAATCTATGGGGATTTGATTTTACTAGCAATACTGGTTTATCATTTGATGGTAATACATTAAAAGGTACTGTTAGAGAGCAAACTTTAACAGAAAGTACATTTACAACAGGTCAAGAAGGTTATTATGTTCCAATAAAAATTAGTTTACCTAGTAGTATAGCAAAAGGTCAAAAATTTACTCTTAAAGCAAAAACCGAAACTATTGAAGCGGAGGTAAGTTTAGCAGATGGAGATTATCAAAATCGTTATGTTGCATTATTATTCAAACTTACAAGAGATAATAGTCAAACAATAACTTATACAATTGATTATGATGGAACTGGCAAAGAATATTTAGAAGAACCAGTGACAATAAATTATTCTACAACTGATATAACATTTAAATCTAAAAATACTATAAAATTTAAAGATGCAAACGGAGATGATTTAGATACTCAAGTTGTTTATGAAGGTGAAATTGGTAAAGTAACTGCAAAAGAATTAACTGCTCCACAATATCATACTTTTGATTATTGGGTTAAAAATACTTCTAAATCCCAAGAATATACATTTGATACACCACTTGAACAAGATAATGATATTATATTGATGCCACATTGGACTATTGATACTGATGCATTCGTTTCAGCCAAAATTAAAGAAAATGCTCAAAATGATGGTTTCAAATTAAAAGAAGAAAATCATAATATAGTAGTTGAAGTAAATACACCTAATGTTTCTTCAAGCAAATTACTTGATACAGCATTGCCAACTATAATTACTGATATTTTAAAGAAAGATGAAATTACTGGTATTACTGTTGAAATAAATTCACATTCTCATAGATTTATAAAAAGTGAAGATGCTAAAGAACAATTAACAACTTTATTATCTGAAGCCTCTTTAAATGACACAACATTAGATAAGATGCCAGTTATTAGCATTAAAATAACTTCTAGTGATACAGTTGAAAATATTACAGCAATCAATAAAACTTATACAATTAGTTTTACTTCTAATTTTATAGTTGCTAATGAATTGAATGACATCACTACTGCTTTAGATAATGATAAAATTAATGTTATTTATATAAATAGCGATATTGATTTAGAAAATTCATTAAATATTAGTATTCCAAATAGAGAAGTCACAATTAAATCATTAAATGGAACTAAAACAATAAAAGATAAAGAATTAACTGAAGAAGGAGAACAAGAGCAAAGAGCAGTAATAGTTGTTTCTGATGGTACAGTTAATTTTGAAGATTTAAAAATTCAAGGTGCTACAAGAGCGATTGCAGTTAAAGGAAATGCAAAAGTTAATGCTAAAAAAGTTATAGCAGTTGATAGTCAAGATGCTGGATTTGATGTAGCAGAAAATACAACATTTGTTGGTATAGATATTGGATATCAAAATTCAGTAGATAGTAGTGACAAAGAAAATTATAGTTATCCAACTGTTTGCGGTAAAGGAAAAGTCACTTTAAAAAAGACCGGAGATAGTGGAACTGAAGAAGATGCTAAACCTACTAAAGTAGAAAACTATAAAAGAATTGTTAGACATGATAATGATGAATGGCAAAGAGAAGATTTTTTAGATCCTGAAACACACGCACCACTTTCTGAATTCTTTGATGGTGATAAATTAAAAGACGTTTATGAAAAATTAATAGGAACTAAAAGACAAAATCATACTCATCACGTTGTAAATTCAGGACACACACATTATTATTTAAAATCAGAGAATGCTTCTTATGATAAATATTACTTTAGAGATTCAGAATTAAGTCTTATAATAATGTATTATTTTGGTGGTGGTGAAACTGTTGAAGGACCTACACCTAATTCTTATCCTAATCCATATGACCATATGTTCTTCTTTAAAAGAGTAAGAGTTAAAGATGGTAAGACATATGTCTTTGATGGTTGGTCTACTTCTGAAGGAAATAATAAAGGTTTAGATAATACTAAAGTTGAATTATCATTAGATAAAAAGAATTATTATAGCCATTATACTGAAGGCTATAGTGTTCAAATTCCAATGCTTGGAAAAGTTAAAGAAGATGATGGCAATAACATTGTTGATGGCGAAGTAAATGCTTTATTTGGTGTTACTAAAGCCGCAAGTGAATCCGGTGCAACAATTCAAACATTAATTGATAATGAACCAGAATTTGCTGCTGCGTGGGAAGCATTAAATAAAAAATTAAATGATGGTGAACACGAAGGTCAAAAAATTCTTAATAGTGAAACCCAAAAAGAAATTGCAACAGAAACACCAATTAATTCTAATATTAAAATAACTATTGGAACTCCTAATCCATCTAGTCTATCAATGGAAACTATTGAGGAAGATAATTATAAAGTTATTGGTAATAAAGTAAGTGGTGTCATTAACACTCAAAATGATGATGATAATAAATATTATTTACCATTAACTTTAACATCTACTGAGTTTAAAGATGGAAAATCAACAGTAACTATAACTGATCCAAATGGTCATGAAGAAGTATATACTTATAGTTCTAGTACAAATAATGGAATTAAAACTGTAAGTAATGACAGTACTATGAAAATAAATTTAGAAATACTTAAATCTTCCAAAATAAAAAACAATAATAGTAAAATTTATAATGTTGCTATTGATGTTGATGGTGCCGATGAAGATACTTATGCGATTAAATCTTATGATTTAGATTTAACCGAGTTGAAAACTGCTGAAGAATTAATTAATAATGCTGCTAAAAATACGCAAAATGCTACAACTTTAACAATGATTAAAGACAGTTATATTAAGAGTGGCAAAGAAAAATTTACTTATAAGTATGATAAAAATTCAGAAGTAACTTATTATGAAGATGGTGAAGATGAAGAATATACTTTTAGATTAAGGAAAGTTGTTACTGATCACGAAGGTCCAATAACAATTATTCTTCGAAAAAATAAGGTAACAGAAGGTAGTCCTGAAATAAATGGTTGGAAATTTTCTAATTTCTTAACTGAAGTAACTAAAGGAACTCATGAAATAACTTTATTACAAGACGTTATGAAAAAAACTACTTTAGAAGAAATAAATGCTATTGAAAAAGTAAAGGATCTAGGTGATCATAAATACGAAGTTACTTTAAGTAAAGCAAGATTAAATGAATGGTTAAATAGTGCTTATTTAGATGAAACAGCAGATGATGGAAGTTTAACAGAAGATAACAATGCTAATGTTGTGTTAGAAGTAGAACTTGATGAAAGTAATGAATATTTAGTTAGTATGCAAACTAAAGAAAATTTTTCAATTATATCTAACGATAAAACAACTTATAAAACTAATTATATTAATGTTAAATATGAAAATATAAATAAAACGATTATTAAAACACCAACAGAATTTTTATCAAATGATAATAAAACAATAACTGTTGAAGATATTAAAGCATTCTATGAAGAATGTAAAAAATGGCATCAAAAAGTAAATAATAGTGAAATTTACGAAGGATAAGTTTAAAGAAGAAAATAGTAAGTAGCAATACTTATTATTTTTTCTTGAATAAAATAATTGAATATATTAAAATTATGATAGGTGGTGGATCATTTTGCGAGAAATAAAAATTGGGACAACTTATCGCCATTTTAAAGGTAATATATATAAAGTAATAGATATTGTTTATAATGCTGAATCCGATAATGATAATTTAAAAAAAGTTGTTATTTATGAAGATATAGTTAAGCGTTTAAAATGGGCAAGAGATTATGAAGAGTTTGCTAGTTTAGTTGATACTAAAAAACATCCTAATGCCACCCAAAAATATCGTTTTGAAGAGGTATAACAATGAATAATGATGAAATAAAACAAAATATGCAAATTAAAGGTTTAAGTGAATATGCTTGTCCTTATGAAAAAGGAATCAGATTAAAAGAAGAAGAATGTGATTTTCGCCCATCTTTTTACCGAGATATAGACCGTATTTTATATTCTTTAGCCTATACTAGGTATTTAGATAAAACCCAAGTTTTTACTCATAATGGCAACGACCATTTAAGTAGAAGAATGACTCACGTTCAATTTGTTAGTAAAATCGCTAGAACTATTGGTCGAGCCTTAAATTTAAATGAAGATTTAATCGAAGCCGCTTCTTTAGGTCACGATTTAGGTCATACTCCTTTTGGTCATGTAGGAGAGAGTATTTTAAATGAAATAAGTTTAACCAATAATGAGGGGTATTTTAATCATAATATTCAAAGCGTTAGAATTCTAATGAATATAGAAAATTATGGTGAAGGTTTAAATATAAGTTTACCAGTTTTAGATGCCATAATGTGTCATAATGGTGAATTTGCTTTAGGAAAATATGTTCCCAAAGATAAAGATTTTAATGAATTTTTAGATGAATATAATAAGTCTTATCAAGATAAAAAAATATTAAAAACTTTAAAGCCAATGACTTTAGAGGGATGTGTAGTAAGAATTAGTGATATGGTGGCTTATTTAGGTAAAGATATTGAAGATGCAATAAGATTAAATATTATTAAAGATAGTGATATACCTAAGGAAATAAAAGAAGTATTAGGTTATAAAAATAGAGAATTAGTTAATACTATAATTACAGATATAATTCAAAATAGTTGGCATAAAAATTATATTAAAATAAGTGATAAAGTTTTTGAAGCCATTGTAGCCTTAAAAAAATTTAATTATGAAAATATTTATATCAAAGCCTATACTAAAGAAGAATTAACTAATATTAAAACAATGTTTAATACTTTATTTACTACCTATTTAGAAGATATTAAAAATCATAATGAGAAGTCTAATATTTATCAAAGATATTATTTATCAATGAGTAAAAATTATCAAAAAAATTCACCGGCTCGCATAGTTATTGATTACATTGCCGGAATGACTGATGAATATTTAATAAAAGAATATAAGAGAATAACTAAAAACTCATAAATTAAGATATTTGTGCTATAATAAATTTAGAGGTGTCCTATGGAATATAAAAAGTATGATTGTCATTCATATCAAGTACATACAATAAAAACAGATAAATTTAAAACAGTTAGAATGGAAATAATTTTTAGTCGAGAAGTTGAAAAAGAAAAAATGCCTAAATTTACTTTTTTAGCGGATTTACTAACTGATTGTTCTAAAAAATATCCCCGCAGAAAAGATATTGCTATTCGTTTAGAAGAATTATATAAAGCCAATTTTTATGGTGTTACAAATAAAGTTGGTAATTTATTTACTACATCTTTTATTTTAGAATTTATTGACCCTACATATATTAATGAAGAAAATTATTTAAGTAATATTTTAAAATTTCCTTTCCAAATTATTAATAATCCCCGGGTTAAAAATCAAGAATTCGATTTAACTAATTTTAATATAGTTAAAAAAGGTATTTTAGAAGAAATAGAGGGCTTAAAAGAATCATCTGATAAATTAGCCTTATTAAGTGCTTTAGGTAAAATGGATAGTACTTCTCCAAGTTCATTTAGAGTTTTAGGTACTAAAGAAGAAGTTTTAGATATTACTCCATCTAATCTATATGAAGCCTATGAAGATTTATTTAATCATTCTAATTGTGATATTTTTATTGTTGGTAATTTAAATATGGAAGAAGCCGTTAAAATAATCAAAGATACTTTTAAAAATCATGTTATTAAGTTAAATAAACCTAATTTAGTAGTAGGAAATAAAACCCGAAAGAAAGTTCAAGAAGTTTTTGAAAAATCTAATTTTGTCCAAAGTACTTTAGTAATGATTTATAATATTCATAATTTAAATAAACTAGATAAAACGGCCGCTTTTAATGTCTTTAATTATATTTTAGGTTCTGGGGGAATTAATGCTTTATTGTATCAAAAATTAAGAGTAGAGAAGTCTTTATGTTATAGCATTAGAAGTCTTTATTTAAAATATGATGAATTATTAATTATTGAAGTAGGATTAGATGAAAAGAATGTTAAATTAGCAGAAAAATTAATTCGGAAAAGTTTAAATGAAATGCTTAAAGGTAAATATAGTGATGATGTTTTAGAAGATGCCAAAAAGAATTTAGTTATATCTTTAAAAATGGGAACTGATAATAATGTGGCAATATTAAATAATTATGTTTTCCATTATTTTGATGAATTACCTCTTTTAGAAGAAAGAATGAAAATGATTCAAAATGTTCAAAGAGAAGATTTAAATAGATGTGCAAAAAGTTTAATATTAAATACAATTTATGTTCAAAAGACAGGAAATAAAGGTGAATAATAATGCAAGAAATTAACCTTAAAGGATTAAATGAAACAATATATTATGATGAATGTCCAAACGGTTTAAAAGTTTATATGTGGGTTAAAAAATCTCTTAATACTTTTTATGGCACTTTATCAGTTAAATATGGTTCAATTTATAATAGTTTTAAAATAGGAAATAAAACTTATGAAGTACCTAAAGGAATTGCTCATTTTTTAGAACACGTTAAATTTAATGAAGATAAAGGTTTAACGGCTCATGATTTTTATTATAAAACTGGTTGTGATACCAATGCTTTTACAACTTTTCATTATACTAATTATCAAGTATTAGGTAGTGATAATCCTACTTTAAATGTTTTACATTTATTAGATTTTGTTCAAAATCCATATTTTACTAAAAGTATTGTAAGTAATGAAAAAGGAATAATTACTGAAGAAGCAAAAATGGGTGAAGATGACCCTTATACAGTAATGTTATTTAAACATTTAGATAATATTTTTCATAATTATGAACATAAATATCTAATTACGGGAAATAAAGATGATATTAGAAAGATAACTTTAGATGATATTAAATTAGTTTATAATACTTTTTATCATCCTAAAAATATGTTTTTAGTTGTAACAGGAAATTTTAACCCCTATGAAATGATGGAAAAAATAAAAGAAAATCAAAATAATAAAGAATTTCCTAAATATTTAAATCCGGAAAGAATAATTCCTAAAGAGTTAAAAACAGTTAAAAAGGCTTATGAAGAAGTAAATATTAATGTAACTAATAGAAAGATTAAAATAGGAATTAAAATTCCTAAAAATAGTTTTAAAAAATATGATGATTTACATATTAGATTATTTATTAATTTACTTTTAAAAGCCAATTTTGGTACTACTAGTGATTTTAAAGATGAATTATTAGAAAAAGAACTTATTAGTAGTCTTACTTATTTTACGGAAATATTTGATGATTATGTTCTTTTAATGTTTACCATTGATAGTGAATTTACTAGTGAAATAATTAAATTATTTAATGATAAGTTAAATAAATTAGAAATGGATGAAAAGACATTTAATCGTATGAAAAATGCTAATATTGCTTCTTTAATATTAGATTATGAAGATGTCGAAACAGTTAATAGTATTATTCAAGGAGAAATTCTAAATTATGGTGATATAATTAATAATATTAAGGAAATTTATGAAAAAATTACTTATGAAGATATATTAGAATTTAAAAAACTACTTAATACTAAAGAAAGATGCATTTTAGTCCTAAATCCATTAGAGTCAACCAATTAAGTTGACTCTTTTATAACTTTAATATATAATAGTTTCCTTGAAGGAAGAAATATTATGCAAAAAATAGTTAATTTTGATAATAAAAATGCCAAAAATTCCCATATTGTTAAACAAATAATTGCTATTTTAATAAATGAGGGGTTATTAGTGGGGGCTTTACTAACTATTGATAATTTAATTATCTTATTATCTTACTTATCAATTAGTACTTTTGGTTTTATTAAATGTGTTAAAGAAATTAAAAATTCCCAAAAAAGTTGGGAAGATACTTCTAATGTAGTAATAGATAATAATTCTAAAATAACTTCATTAGAAGAATTATTAGCCAAAGAAGAAACGAAAGATAATACCAAAGAAAAAAAGAATGATATTTTAAGTTATGAAGAAATAATGGGTTATTTAGCCCAATTAGTTGAACAATTTTATTATCGTTTTAAAATGCCACCATATAAACTAGACCCTAATGATTGGGATAAAATCTTTGATACAGTATATAAATATTTTGTTAAACAAGAAATAGAATATGCTTTTGAAAACTTTTGCTATGATTATTTAGAAGAAATTTTTGCTAAAGCCTATAGTAATAAAGAAAAAGAAGTTAATTTAGAAAGTTTTATGGATAGTTTATCTACTTTAGAGTGGTTTACTTTTACTAAAAGAGATGTTTTAAAAATTAAACAAGAAATTTTACAACGTTGTAATAAAGAAGTAATCGATTTTAGTAAAGTTAGAAAGATAAAAGATTAAAACTATTAAAATTCTTTATGAGCCATAATTTTTAAAGATATTTTATAAGATATATAAACCATTATAATCATAATTAAAATTAAAATAATTATTAAATAGTCTTCCAAGAAGGCTAATTTTTTGGCTATGGTAGAAAAATCAAATAAATTAATAATTAATCCTCCACCAATAATTAAAGCAAAGACAATAACGAAAATACTTATTCGGGCTTTTTCTACTCCTAATTTATAGATAATGGGATACATTAAGGCTAAAGTGAGTAGAGTACCAAAAATAGAACCTAACATAGTTATTAGTATTTGGGCATAATTAATACTTTGATTATTAATATAAGAGATAATAAAAGAAAAAATAATTAAAACAATAGAAACTACTAAAGTCATTAAAATAGTAGATACATATTTGGCTTTGACGCTATTTTTTCTTCCATTAGGTAAAGTTATAGCATAAGCATCCCATTTATTATAACTATCATAACTAAAAGTAGAAATCATTAACATTACACTCATAAATGGAATTATAAAAGATATGTCCATTTTATTTAATAATCCCATTATCAAATAGACAATAATTATTGCACTTAATAATTTTAAATTGCTTTTTATCATTGCAAAATCTTTTTTAATAAAACCTATCATTTTTTATTCTCCTTTAATCATTAATATCATTAAATCATCTAAAGTAATTTTATCAATTACTTTAATATTATATTTTTCTTTAAATCTTTTTTTATTTTCTACTAATATTTGATATTCATATTTAGTTTTTATATATTTAAGATAATCTTTTTTATCTATTTTAGCAAATTCCGCTTCTTTACATTTAGCAATTCCATATTGTTCAATTAATTCATCTTTAGTTTTAGAAAGAACTATTTCACCATGATTAATAAATGTTATATAATCCGCAATATGTTCTAAATCAGTTGTAATATGACTAGAAAGTAGAATAGAGCAGTTGCCATCTTCAATAAATTTTTGAAATAAATCAATTATTTCGGCTCTGGCAATGGGGTCTAAACCACTAGTAGGTTCATCTAAAATTAATAATTTAGGATGATGAGAAAGGGCAGTGGCTATTTCTAATTTTTTATGCATTCCTTTAGATAAAGTTTTAATGGGTTTATTTAAAGGTAAAGAAAATTCTTTTAAATAATCTTTAAATAATTTTTCGTCCCAATTTGTATATATACCAGGCATTATATTATTGATATCTTTGGGAGTAAGAATTTCTGGAAAAAACATATCATCTAATACTACGCCAATATTTTCTTTAATTTGTTCATTATGATTATCTTGTCCAAATATTTTTACTTCACCGGTATATTTTATAATATTGAGTATGGCTTTAATAGTAGTTGTTTTACCAGCACCATTTTCGCCAATGAAACCCATAATCATTCCTTTAGGTAAATTAAAATTAATATTTTTTAAAGTAAAATTATCATATTTTTTATTTAAATCTTTTATTTCTAAAATATTTTCCATTATTTATCCTCCTCGTATAAAATATTTAAGATTTTTATTAAATTTTCTTTTGGTATATTATTTATTTTAGATATATTAATTGCTTTATCTAATAATTCTTCTATTTTATGTAATTGTTCTTCTTTGGCTATTTCAGGATTTATTTTGGCAACATAAAATCCTTTTGCCGGAATACTTTTAATATATCCCTCTTTTTCTAATTCTTCGTAGGCATTTTTAGTAGTAATAACACTACATTTTAAATCTCTAGCCAAAGACCTAATCGAGGGTAGTAATTCATTTGTTTTTAATTCTTGAGCAATAATTTTGGCTTTTATTTGGTCTTTTATTTGTTCATAAATGGGTATATCACTTGAATTGCTAATAATTATTTCCATACTTATTTACCTCTCTTGTATATATTGATTATATACAGATTATATACAGGTTGTCAATATTATTTTTTCATATATTAATTGTTTGCTAATTTGTTTATAGAATATTGACTTTTTAAGTTTAATTATAGTATATTAAAATTACATTGAAAAAGAAAATGTTCTCGCTCCCAGATGGCGCGAGTAATAAATTATTCTGGGCGACAATGTTTCTCGCTCTCGGGTGGTGCGAGTAATAAATTATC
>CANRCL010000032.1 GCA_947629115.1 uncultured Bacilli bacterium
ATTATTTAAATACTGACAAAATTAAAAAAGAACTTGCTTCTAGAACAAATTCTTCGATTTTATGATTTTATCCTGATAATTTTTGACGTTAAAAAATTCTAAATGGATTAGATAAGGTACCATCTCCAGTTAATTCTATATTTGAAACTAGATAAAAAGTAGGACAAATTGCATATTTATTATGTAAACTACCATTGCCTAAATGTCCATCAGGAGCAATTGTTGGAGTATGATAATATCCATCATTAACATCTAATCTTGAATAATTCATTGTCCATTCATAACCAATAGCAGAAGCGTCAGTTGGGTGAGTTGCTTCATTATGGCTTAAATGTATCCAACCATTTACTGCTTTAGTATAACTTTCGGGTTTTCCAGCATCAACTTCATTTGTTTTATAGGCATAAAAATAATCTGATAGGTATATTATTCCTAATGGTGCTTCTATTTGCTCATTCCATATATATTTTCCGGTTGGTTTATTTGGACTATCTCCTAAGTTATAATATAATGCTTCACTTTTTCCACTTTCTATTTCATATATTGTATCACCATTATAACCAAATCCACTAAAAGACCTATACCCATATAACCAAGGGTGATTATTTATTATTACTTTTTTTAAATTTTCATTTAAACTATAATAATATGAATTTATGTCATTTAAATTTGGCTCTGCTGAATTTTCATTTTTACCATTTAACTTTTGATTTATTAAACTTTGGGCCCATTTTATATCAGTTTTATTGTCACTCCACCATTGTATAGCATTAGTTAATGCCGTTTTCTTTATTACTTTTAATTCTCCTTGAGCATTTATTCCAATTATTCTATACATACTATCATTTGTATCGGCACTACACTCTTCTGTATTACAGCAATTTTCTCCTAAACATATATAATTTCTTACATCGTCTGTATATAATCCTTGATACCTATACATTCCACCGGTTAATTCTTTAGATATATGATTATCTGTATCTTTACTTCTTAAATAACTTATATTTGGTTCTATATCATAGTATAAATAACAATAACTTGTCTTACTTGTATCTAGTAGTGCTATATAATTTTCATAATCATAATCTAATATTCCATCTATTTTTTTACCATTTATATCTGTACAACTACTTTTTTCTTTATTAAATACATAACCCTCTGTTGGTAATTCTCCATCACTTTCTTGATAATCTCCATTATCTTGTTCTAACATTAATGCAAATTGTTTCTTATTATTTTGTTCTTTTATTTTTAATTTAGGTAATTCTTTATATTCTTCTTTTTTATTAGATATCAAAAATATACTAGTTATCGTTATCAATAAAAGTATTATTCCTAGCAATATTTTTTTATTATTTCTTCTCATAAAACATCTCTCTATTCTATGAGTTTATTATAAAATATTACCCCCCCCAGTCAACATTTTTTTGTTGTTCTTTAATAAATTAAACCTTATAATTAATGTAGGTGGTTAAATATGATTTCTAATGGTATAGATTTAATTAATATTGATAGATTTAAAAATTTAATAAATAATCCTACTTTTTTAAATAATAATTTTACTAATAATGAACTTGATTATATTAAAAAGGCTAATCAAAACATTTTAACAATGGCGGGAATATATGCTAGTAAAGAAGCCTTATTAAAAGCCTTAAAAAAAGGAATTAATGATTATTCTTTAAAAGATATTGAAATTCTTCATACTGATAATTCGGCTCCTTATATAAATTTACATAATAACATTAAAAAAGATATAGATTTTAAAAATATTTCTCTATCTATATCTCACGATGGTAATTATGCTATTGCTATGATATTAATCTTGTTCTAATTCTTTACTATATATTTCATAACTCATATTCCAAGAATCATAATTTTTATCATTACGGTGGTCAACAAATAAATTACTTTCTTGCAAATAATTACCTAGATAATTAGATACTTTAATTGCTCCTTTATAATTTAAATGGTCCCCTTTATCTTTAGTTTCTGTTTGCCAATCAATATTTAAAATATTATCGATATTTAAATCAATAAATTCAATTTTATTAATGTTTGCTAAATTTTGGGCTCCTAGATGTTTAGCATAACTCCAACTTTTCATATTAGGAGTACTAATTAATACTAATTTTACATTATTCTTCCGACAATAATCTACCATTTTCTCAAAATATTCAACATTAACATCGGGTATCTTTTTGGCTTTAGTAGTTAATTTCATATAATCTTTATTTTTAGCCTTTTTAACTGTTGTTATATATTTATAACCTTTATTAGCGTTTATTTCATTAAAATTATTATCATTATTTAAAAATTTAAATAATACTTTTTTCCAATTATTATGATAGTTAAAAATAGGAAAACTATGTTCAGCATTTTTATAAAGTTCTAAATACCAAGCCTTATTTTTAGGATTACGATATAAAACATTGGCTTCAAAAAATACTATTTTAGGATGTTGACTTTCTACAATATATTGTAAATTTTTATAAGAGTCTTTAATTAATTGAGCAGCATTAGCAACATCAAACATTGTATAACCATAATTATTCCATATTTCCATAGGAGAAATAGATGTATAAATTAAACTATCTCCAATTACGACGGCATCAATAGTATTTTCAGTTTCACTTAATATTTCATTATTAGCAATTTTTAACATACCATATTTTTTCAAATTTTTTTGAGGCACTAATAAATAAGTTAAACCCTCAAGAATTAAAACTAAAATTAAAACAAATAATATACTTTTTATCACATTTTTCATTGTATCACCTAAAAATCTGCATATATTGGGTCAACCGGAGCATAACCAGGACCATAAGCCCCAAAAATTACAATACTAACAATTAAAGCATAATAAAGTATCCATCTTATAACTATATTTTTATTACTAATATTCTCCCGAACATTTATACCCTTTTCTTTAAGTAAACTCATAATAAATATAAATACTAACGCAATTAGAATAATGGCATAATCTTTAATATCTAATCCTAAACTAAATATTTCTTTATTAAATTTAACAAAAGTAAAGTTTGTAAAAATACCTTTTAACATACCAAAGGCTACTTTAAGAGTTGGGGCTCTAAAAATTAATTCTCCTATGACAACTAAAAAGGAAGTTTTAATTATTTGAACTAATTTATATATTTTATTTTGCCGATTTATTTTTAACTTTTCACAAGTTTTAGCAATTAATGGTTCAAAAATATCACCTAGTAAAATTAAAACAAAATGATAATAACCAAAGACTAAAAATGTATAACCGGCTCCATGCCATAAACCATTTAAAGACCATACAGCAAATAAAGCCACTGCTCCCATAAATAAAGAGGATATACGATTACCAATATTTTTTCTTAAAAATGTCGATATCTTTTTAACTGGTTTAGATAAAGATACGGGATAAAATATATAATTTTTAAACCATAAACCTAAACTAATATGCCATCTGGACCAAAATTCAGATATATTTTTAGAAAAGAATGGGGCTTTAAAATTCTCGGGAATATTTATATTAAACATTTCGGCGGAACCAATAACAACATCCATTGTTCCAGAAAATTCCATATAAAGTAAAATAGTATAGAATAAGGCTCCTAAAAAAATAATTGGTCCACTATAATTTAAATAATTTAAAAAGATTAATTTAACAAAAATATTTAATCTATCAGCAATAACATATTTTTTAAATAAACCAAAAAATATTCTTTGATAGCCAAAACAAAAATTATGATAAGATACTCTATTTCCATTCCAAAGTGTATTACTTACTTCTTCATATCGAGTAATTGGTCCTTCCATAATTGTAGGAAAGAAAGCCAAATATAAGCAAACTTTTAAAATGTTTTTCTCGGCTGGGATTTTTTCATTATAGACATCTATCAAATAAGATATGGCTTGTAAAGTATAAAAAGATATTCCTACGGGAGATAAATGTTTAATTATTTTAAAACTATAATCTATTTTAAACCAACTTAATAAACTATTAGTAATATTTTTAAAGAAACCTAAATATTTAAAGAAAAATAAAAATGCTACATTAAAAAGAATTGTTATGATTAAAATTATTCGCTTTTGTTTTTTATATTTTTCTTTAATTATTTTTCTTTCTTCTTTATTAGTCTCCTCTAATACTTTATCTTTTTTTAAATTAATATTATAGATTACTCTACCAGATAAATATATTGATAATGATGATAGTAGTAAAAAGATAATTAACCATTTACTAATTAAAAAGAAAAAAGTATAACTTGCAATTAATAAAACAATACTTCGTAATTTTTTAGGAATAATATTATATACAATAACAACTATTGGTAAAAACAAAAAGACATATATAATATTAAGATATGACATTATTCTTCCTCTTGTAGTCTTTCAATTAATTCCCAGATTTTTTTAGCCGAATTAAAATTAGCCGGGATGATTTCAACTGTTGGAATAATAACATCAAATTCGTCTTCTATTTCACTTATTAAAGATAAAATAGTTAAGGAATCTAAATATCTCCCATCTACTAAATTCTCACAAGTATTATAATCTACTTCTGGTTGTAATTCTTCTAATATATTAATTAATTTTTCCATCTTTATCACTCCTATTCATATTTTGGAAAATTAAGTTCACTAGTTGAAAATGTATCTCTTACTAAAATAGTTTCATCTTGACTTTTTAAAATAACTTTAGGTAAATCACGACTTAAAAATAAAGATATTCCCTCGGTTGCTGAATAAGCCCCGACATTTTTAAAAGCGAAAATATCACCTAATTCTAATTTTTTAGTTTTAATATTTTTTACTAAAATATCATTTATCGTACAAAGTGAACCACATAAATTATAAGTAATTAATTCATCATTATTTTTACTTGATATAATTTCATAATAAGGAATTTTCATTGCCATTGTTTGTCCATAATAAACTAAATGATTTATTCCACCATCAAGGATTACAAAATTACCACATTTATTTGTTTTCATATCGACAACTTTAGTTAAATAAGTACCACAAGAAGAAGCAATACTTCGACCAATTTCTAAAGTTATTTTTTTATCAACAGTATCTAAAATATCTTTTAAATTATTTAAAAATTCTTCTTCATTAAATTCATCATCTTGAAAATAATAGATTGGCAGTCCTGGTCCATATTCAATTTCTTTGATGGGAAAATTTAATTCATTTTCTATTTTAGATACTAATTCTTTTAATTTAGTAATTTCTTTAGTAATTCTTGTTAAGGAATGTTTTTGAGTTCCACTAAAATACTCTATTCCATCTATGGTAATTAACTTATTTTGATGATTTTTAATAATATCTAATAATTCTTCTTCTGTTATACCAAATTGATTACCACTTGTAAGTCTTAATAAAATATGCATATTTCTTTTATATTTTTGAGTTAATTCATTTAATAGATTATATTGATTTACAGATTCAATTGTATATTTTAATATATCATCATAATTTTTTACCATTTCTTCGATAGTTTGTCTATCTTTATATACTCCCGAGATAACCATTTTTTGATGATTAATATTTAATTTATGACAAATAGCAAATTCTCCGGGACTACATATTTCATAACGAGCAACACTATTTTCTAAACATTTAGCAATAAAAGTATTGGCTTTAACGGCATAAACTAAATCATATTTATTACCTAATTTATTTTTTAAATAATCTACTCTTTTTAATAAAATATCTATATCATAAACATAACTTGGAGTACCATATTTTTCTATTATTGAATTCATATTATGCATTTACGGCCTCCTTATTTTTAGATTTCATTAATTCTTGACGGTCAATTTTACCATTTTTAGTTAAAGGAAATTCTTCTAATTTAATTAATTTAGTTGGTATCATATAAGTTGGTAATGTTTCTTTTAATTTTAAATGTAATTCTTTTTTATCAATATTTCCTAAATAAAATCCATATAGTAAAGATTTTTCTTCGTCAAAGATACAACAACTTCTTATTACTTCTTTAATATCCATCATGGCTTTTTCTATTTCTTCTAATTCAATGCGATGACCTAAATATTTAATTTGAAAATCTTTACGACCGTTAAAAACAATTTCTCCAAGTTCATTATAAAAACCTAAATCACCAGTTAAATAAACATTTTCTAAATAACTATCATTGTTAGGATTTTTAACAAAATGTTTATTAGTTTGTTCTGGATTATTATAATATCCTAAACCTAGGGCAGTTCCCATAACACAAATTTCTCCTGAAACGTTTGCATCAGTAATTATGCTTCCCTCTTCATTAAGAAGTAAAACCCGTTCATTAGGAAAAGGTATACCAACAGGTATTTTATCACTATATTCTCTTTTAGAATCTATAATATGATATAAACAATTACAAGTAATTTCGGTTGGACCATAAACATTAACAAATAATGTATTAGGTAATTTTTCCATCCAAATTCTTAAATGTTTTAAAGGCATAACTTCACCACTAAATAATATTTTATTAACCGTAGTAGGTACCTTATAATCAAGACCATGAAAAGTAGTTATTAAACATAAAGCCGATACAGCCCAAGTCATTGTTGTAATTTTATTTGCACATATATAATCTAAAAGTAAGGCGGGATTTGAGAAATATTTTTTTGGAATAATTAATAACGTAGCCCCAACTTTAATAGATGAATATATATCTTTTACGGAAACATCAAAATCAAATGGTGCTTGATTACCAATAATGTCACTCTCTTGAAAATTAAATAAATTAGTAAAAATATCAATAAAATCTATTACTGACCGATGAGAAATAACTACACCTTTAGGGACACCAGTTGAACCAGAAGTGAAATTAACATATAAAGGGTCAATATCAATATGTTTTTGATAAACATTAGTTAATACTTTTTCATTAAGTTCATAATTTTTTAAATCTTCAATTTTTTGAATATCTAAACCCTTAAATACTTTTTGGGCTAAATCATAATTTTCTTCATTTGTTATGACAACTTTAGACTTTAAGGTTTCGTTTATTTGTTTTATTCTGATTTCAGGAAGTTCAGGATTAATTAAACTATAAAAAGAACCAGCATAGATGACTCCAAAAAAAGAAATTAAAGCATCAATTCCTTTATCCATAAAAATAATTATGGGTTCATTAAAATATTTACTTCCTAAATAACTTCCTACTCTTTTACTAAAATGTACCCATTCGGCATAAGTAATTTTTTTATCTTCTTCAATAATTGCTATTTTATTTTTATATTTTTTTAAAGAATTTTCTAAATAATCAACAACATTATACATACTACCTCTTCCAATCTCTTTTATTCAAAGAAAACTAGAAATTTCACAAAAACTTCACTAAACTAATAATATACCATTTTTGCTCTAATATCAATAACTTCTTTAGATATTTAAAGACATAAAAAAACAATATTGTAAATTATTGTCAATATTGTTTTTAACTTAATTTTGATAAAGTATTTGTTCTTCTTTAACTAAATCATAATTAATTAATTTATCACTATCTAAATCTTCTTTATTCATTGAAACTGCTGATATTCTACTATTGTCATAAGTCTTATAATAATATATACCTTTATC
Source organism: uncultured Bacilli bacterium (assembly GCA_947629115.1). The sequence continues at coordinate 7,584 of CANRCL010000032.1, forward strand.
CATATTACAACAAGAACTATAAATTGTTATTTCATATTTTTCATTACCCATATGAACACAACCTCTTTGTTGATAAACAGATTCTAGTATATGAAAGAATTGACTTATGCTGCCCTCTTCACTATCATTTGATAAAGAATTCATTTTTGTAAAAGTTGCCTTAACAAATCTTGATTGCGAAGATAAATCACCAGGTAATCCTAAAGCACCCATTCCCCGACTATAAGTTTTTAAATTAAGACTTTTAGCAAAATTATTAACTGGTGGTTCAGTTGATAAACTCATATAATTATTAAGATTAAACATTTGCATATCAAAAGTTGGATTATTAGTTAAAACCCCTACGGGATTATCATATATTTTTAAACCATCTTGAACACTTTCAACAGTTATTGATAATTCTTTATCAGCAATAATCCAATGTAAAGGAGATACTGGTAAATTAGTACTAAAATTAATATTTGCAATGTTAATATTTTTTAATAATTCTTTGGCTTCATTTACATTTTCACAATTTGCTAAAATATAAGGAATAAATTCAAAAGGAGCAATGTTTTCTTTATCACTTTTTTCTTCCGGATAAAAGGCATTGTCTGGAAAATTTAAGCCCGCCATTCCTAACCCTTTTTCATTAATGGCATCATAATATAAAGGATAACCATCTTCTACATAAGCCATTCCAATCATTGCATAATGTTGTTTTAATATTTTACCATTACGAAATTTAAATTCATAATTTCTGGGTGTTATAGTAACTGTTTCTTTATAAGAATATTCTAAATCTAAATTTCTTCCAAAATAATGGTCTTTAGTTTTATAAGTAATCGCTGTACACATATTATCACTCCTTACTATTTTAATTCAAAGCCATCTTTAAAGGCATTGCCAACTCTTTCAGATACTTTATAATATCCGTGAGTATAAGGGTCAAAGGCTATGGCTTCAAGTTTTTCAATATCAACATTACTATCAGTCATTACTTCTTCATCACAAGATACATTTTTTACTTTTCCAATTAAACCATAACTATATTCATCATCTTGAAATTTTAAAAATTCACACTCTAAACAAATTGGAAATTCATTAATAATTGGGGCATCAACATTTTCTGATTTAGTATAAGTCAAATTACTTTTAGCAAATTTATCTAATGTATTATTACCAGATACAACTCCAAAATAATCGGCTTCCTTAACGTGTTTAGCATCAGCAATGCTTACGGTAAATGCTCTCCTTTCTTGAATGTTTTTAACAGTTTTATGCGTGTCAGATAAATTTAATAAAATTAAATCTCTTTCTAGCATAGTTCCCCATGCCGCATTCATGACATTAACACTTCCATCTTCATTATAAGTTGCTATCATTAAAACTGGCATAGGAAATATTGCCTCTGTTGTCTTAATATTTTTCTTCATTTTTTATTCCACCTTTCGTTATTATTATATATTAATATTTTAAGAATATAAAGTTTGACATCTTACTTGGCTAGTATTACTATCAACATAAGTGCAACTCGAAACATCTTTCCAGCCAGTCCAACTGCTCCAGCTTGCACATCCACAAGCACTAGCACTCGTTTTGTTTTCAGTACATACATAATTGCAATAACTATGGGCTAAACAAGTTGTTCCTGTTGAATAGCAACCTGAATAAGGACGTGATGCCCTACAGCCCATATCTACTTCGTGTCCATCTTGTAAACCAGATAAATTTGCAGGACATCGCCAATTTGTACAAGAGCTTGTACATGAACACCAACTTGGATTAGTCCAATAGCCACTGGCACACCCTGCTGCAGCACATCTTTTTCCAGAATTACATGATTGACTATTTTTCTGAATTTTAGTACTTATTTGAACACAATTACTTACATTTCCGGCTTTATCTTTTATTTGTACTGAATTAGTTGTTTTTATTCCGCTAAAATTAAAGGTGTTATTTGTACATCCACTAAATGTGTCACTACATCCTACTGTTCCACTTACTCCGGCTGTTGTATTTATTACTGTTTTCTTTACTGTTCCACATACTGGGGCTAATCCATCTACATTATATAATGCTGTACAACTTGTTTTTACTCTTCCTGCTTTATCTGTTATTGTTGCACATAGTTTTTGCGGTTTTGCTCCATTTGGTATGACATTCTCTGTATTATTATTTATTGTCTTATTTGGTGTACATTCACTCTCTCCAGTACAATATTTTATTGTTGATATTCCACTTCCAACATCTCCTCCAATTACTTTTATCTTTAAGGATTTATACCATCCTCCTTCTCCTTCTTGTCTTGTTCCCAATTCAAAACTTATCGTTGGGTCACTTGTATCTACTTTATATTTTTCACTTGCCCATACTTCATTCGTATTTCCTAATTTATCTACTCCTAATACTCTTATTCTTTGTTCATTTGCAGCTGTTGTCATTACTACATTTGCTAAACCATTATTTACTGGTTTATTTACTGTACAATTTTCAGCTCCTACACAATATTTGACATTATCTATTCCTATTCCGACTCCATCATTGGCTTTTATTTGAACTGTCATTGTTTGATACCAACCATTTACTTTATTATTATTGTTATTTTTAAATGTTATATTTGGCCCCACATTATCAAACGTTATTTTATCTGTTCCTCCAACTACACTTCCCGCTTCATCTTTTATATAGGCACTTATTATTCTCTCTTCATTTGTTTTTGTCTTTAATGTATAGTTAATACTTACTTTCCCATTTTTTCTTTCTTGTTCACTTACTGGTGTCCATTTACAATAATCCATTACATTTGTACTTGCTTTTATTCCTCTTTCTACTTTTTCTTCAAATATACAATATGCTTTGACATCATCATCTACCCAACTTATTGTTACTGGATTTGTTTCCTTATTAGTATACTTTTTATTAGTTTCAACTTTCATGGCTGTTATATCAAATTTAAAATTTGTTGGGATTGGGTCATAATCAAAATACAAATAACAATAGGCTTCTTTTTTACTTTTTACTGTGGCTATTCTAGTATCATTATCAAAGGACATTATTCCCTCAATTGTATTTCCATCTATATCTATGCAATTAGATAATTCTTCATTATATTTATAACCTGATGTTGGCCAAGAATTTTTTTCTGTATATTCTGTATATTTTTCAGTACCATTTTCTTTTAACATTATAGCATAAGTAGGTCCATTTCTTTTCACTTTTTCTTTGGCAAATTTATTACTTCCACTTTTATATGTTAAAAATATTGTTATTAACTCTATTACTAACAACATTGCTATTATACAATACTTTTTTCTGTTATTTCTCATATCATCATCTACTTTAATTTAATTATATCTAATCTTTTAAAATTAGTCCAGAACATAAGCAAATAAAATAAACTAACATTTATTTTCATTTGCACTGTAAGCCTCACGACTTATTTTTCCTGTTTCATAGGATTTTACTCCTCAACAGGCCATATTTCCGACAGTCGCTGCCGTACTTATTTTTTTATTATTTATT
>CANRCL010000033.1 GCA_947629115.1 uncultured Bacilli bacterium
TTAAACTTTAAATTATACTTTCATGAAAAAAGATGATACTTAATTTTTAAGTTATCACCCCTTAAAGTGCAAGCACCCTAATTTTCATTTATTACTTTAGTTTTAGCCAAAGTATCATGTATAGTATTTTTACGAGCCCATAGAAGAATTAAAGATACAATGCTAATTGTAAAGAATGCATAGTTAATAATAGATGATACCAACATATAAGAATTTTTAGGTATAATAAAGATTAATATACTATTTAATACAAGAGGAATTATACCACCTAGCATAATATAGTAAGTACTTATTGAACGTAATAAATATCTTAATAGAGAGACATTTTTATCTTTTAAACTACTAACTATTTTTATTTTCATTATTTTCTTTCCTAAAGTTTGACCATTATTATATTTTTGAAAAAAGACAAAATAACCTATTAAAACTACAACAATTACAATATTATAACTAATACTATAACGATTTAAATTATAAGCAATATCTCCACTTAAATTGGCTACTTCTTCAGCCGTTATTTTTTCATCTTCAAAATCTTTTAAAAGTTCATTATATTTTTCACTTTCTTCTAAATATTTATCATATGTTGGATTTATTGCTCTAATACCAATAATTAAAGATACTAAGAAATAAACCAATATAATATCAAATAAATAGGCTAAAATTCTTTTACCTGGCGTTGCTATTTCATTCATATATAAATCCTATCCTTGAGGTAAACTTGATGATAAAGTGACTGTTAAAGTCTTTTCTTTACCTCGACGATTAATCTTAATATTTAATTTATCACCAATCTTATGACTATATAATTCATATCTTAAATAGGCTTCATTACTTATTTTTTTACCATTAATTTCTAAAATAACATCATCTACTTGTAAGCCACCTTTTTCGGCTGCACTACCTTTTTCAACATAGGCTACAAAAACACCGGTTGTTATATCATATTCTTGGAAGAAACGATAATAACGATAATCCATTAATAAATCTTCAACGGCTTTCATTGAAATACCTAAAGATGGATATTCACTATATTCACCATTAATTAATTGTTCGGCTTTTTCCATGGCTATTTCAATTGGAATTGCAAAGCCCATTCCCTCTACTCCAGTTGAACTAATTTTAGCAGATATAACTCCGATGACATCACCATTAGAATTACATAATGGTCCACCAGAATTACCACTGTTAACTGCGGCATCAGTTTGTAAAACATTCATAATATAATCTTCATTTGTACCAATAGTCACTTCAACTAATCTTTCTTTACCAGAAATAATACCTCTTGTGACTGTCCAAGAATAAACATCATCTAAAGGTGCTCCAACTGTAAAAGTAGTATCTCCAACTCTTAAATTATCAGTTTTACCAATATCAACTGGATTTATGTCATCTTTTTTATCTACTTCTAATACAGCAATATCAGCATATTCATCACTACCAATTAATTTGGCACTAACTACTGTACCATCAGTATAAGTAATTTTAAAATTATCTCCTTTTTCAATAACATGATGATTTGTTAAAATATAGAATTTTTTATCTTCTTCTTTATAAATAAATCCACTACCTGATGCATATAAGGTATCTCCTTTATAAGTAGAAACAACAATTACTGAATCATAAACTTTTTCAACGGCATCAGCAATACCCTCATCAGTAACTGTCACATCTTTTTCTATTTTAGTTATTGTTTCTTGGAATAAAGCCGGAAATTTATATATAATTCCATAGGCTAAAAATATTCCTAAAAATAGAATAAATATCGTATATACTATAACTCTTGTTTTTTGACCTGATTTTTGTTTCATTTTTAATTCATCCTCACTATATCTTTATAATTAATAGGAAATCCCATTTCCTTTAAAACATCTTTAATTTCGATGCTTTCTAATTTACCATCTAAAATATCTAATTCATAACCAATTTCATTCATCATCATAATAAAATCTTCTTCCTTTAATATTTGTTTCATAATTATTATAATTGCAAATAAATCATTTATACCATATATGTATTCGCCTTCTTCATTCATCTCAATATTTAAAATATCGTGATACTTAGTATGCTCAATCTTTTTATGGGTTCTATTATTATAGCATAAATCTTCGTGAGCACAGAGATTACGATAATTAGCCAAAATTGGTAAATAATCAACTAAATTTTGAACTGATACCCCATAAACATTGGCTATTTCTTCTTGGTCTTCTCTTTGTAAAACAGAATATAACTCTCCAACTATTCCAAAAGATAATACTTTTACAACTACCCATAACGGAATATAACCATAATTAGAAATATAGTGACTAGTCGCTGCATGTTGTTTTCCATTAACATTTATCTGACGTTTCATCTTTCTAATTAAATCATTAATTTGCCGAGTTTTGCTATAATCTTTCACAAAGTTATCAGCATTCAAATAATTTTGTTCTTTAAAGCCATGATTTTTACTCATTACATAAGATAGAATACTTTTTAAGTTGTTTTCAACAATTAAAATATTTTTAAATAAAATATTTCGAAGTTGTCTATCAAAGTTAAACATTCCATAAATTTCTCGAAAATTGGTTCCCGATAAAAATTTACGACTTCCATCATGTCTTAAAAATAAATGCCTATAACCACTTAAGAAAAAATAGTTTTCTCTAAGTAATACTTCTTTAGCATAATTTATATCATCAATTTTAAGACCTTTGTCTTGTAATAAATTAATTTGTTCATCTAAATTTTTAAATGTTTTAGACCCCATACCTTATTCACCTAAATAAAATTATACCATAAGAAGTAAATTAAATATATCTATTTTTATTGTATTTTTTATATAATTTTTGTGATTTTTAAGTGAAATTTGCTATAATTAAGTTGGTGATAAATATGCCATCATTATATACCCACTATAAATTTGGTGAAGATGTTTTAGGTAATCTTCCTAAAAATATACAAAATATAATTAACAATAATTTAACACTTTATCATATTTTTAATCAAGGTAATGATAATTTATATTATTATATATTGCATTTTAAATTTTATCGTGATTTTGGAATTAAAATTCATCATCATAAAGTAGATATCTTCTTTCAAAATGCTTTTCATTATTTAAAAGAACGTCCCAAAGAAGATATTGGAATTATTTATGCTTATATAAATCATTATGTTTTAGATACTTTAATGCATCCTTTAATAAATTATTTAGTTAAAAAAGAAAATATTGACCATACTAAAATAGAATATTTATTAGATTATTATTTATATGGCAATAAGTTATGGAAGCCGAGTTATTATAAAGAATTAATTCCTAAAGTAAAATTTACTAAAGAATTAAGAAATTTTTTACAAACAGTTTATTTTAATACTTATGAAATTAAAAATATTGCTAAAATATTTAATCGTAGTCATAATAATGCTTATTATTTATATCGTTATTTTATTTATGATAAATATGGTATTAAAGAAAAATTTTATAGTTTATTTAATAAAAATGTTAAAAATAATACTTTCTATATTAAAGAATTTAATTATAATCTATTAAATGAAAATAAAAATGAATGGCATCATCCTAAAAATGACCAAGAAATATATAATTATTCTTTTGAAGAGATTTATGATTATGCTCTTAAAATAGCCACTCTTTTAAATAAATTAGCCTATGAAATTATTCATTCAAATAAAGACTTAAAAGAATTTAATTATTATCTTAATTTAGTTAATCTTAAAAATATTTCAAAATTCCCTCTTTAATAGATTTAGCAACTTCTTGTTGATATTCTTTTTTAATTAATTTATTTCTTTCATTACCATTAGATAAGAAACCACATTCAATTAAAACTCCTGGTATATTTAATTTACTATACATATAAGTATCACTAGGAATTTTTTTTATTTCTCTATCTCCCTTTAATTTATCATTCATTATTTTTTGAATAGTTAAGGCCAATTTTTCATTTTCTTTATCATAAAATACTTGAGGTCCATAATAAGAAGCATCACTCAAATAATTTAAATGTATACTTATATATAAGTCAGCATTGCTATCATTAATCATTTTTATTCTATTATCAAAATCACTTTTTTTACGATAATTAGCATTGGGTTTCGATAAATCATAATCACCATCTCTAGTCATTAAAACCGTAGCCCCAAGGGCTCCTAATTCATTTTGTAAATATAACCCTATATTTAAATTAATATCTTTTTCATAAATTTTACCATAACTAGTTCCCGGGTCTTTAAATCCGTGACCGGGGTCAATAATTATAGTCTTTCCGGTTAAAGGTAAAATGGCTTCAACTTTTAAAGAATATAAAATTAAAACACTTATAAAAAAGATGAATATTACATAAAAATTCTTTTTCATACTAATATTTTATTTAATGAATTAATATTGTATGATAATTTAACGCAAATAAAAAGAAAGATAAACTTTCTATTTTAATTTAAAGTATAAAAAGCAATAAGCACTAGAATCAGCAGTAATACTTACTTGCCAACTAGTTTCATTAAAGGTTAAGGCTCCATCAATAGTTTTTCCATCGCCATCAACACAACCAGATTTTTCTTTTACATATAAATGCGTAGCCTTTAAATCGGAAAACTTATTAACTGTTGTCTCTTGATAATCTCCTTTACCTTTAGTGGCTTCTTTCATAACGGCTAAAGTTGTCTTTTGACTATTCAAAGTATCTTCATTATTTTCACTAACATTTTCTTTTTGAGGATTATCATAAAAACTTCCCATTAAAAATAATGAACTAAATATCACTACAATTAAAGGAACAATTAATATTGTACATTTCTTTAAATTCAATTCAATCACCTTATTCTTATCTTTATTATAATAAAAACTTAAAAAAATAACAAGGGTATTTTATTTTTTGTTGATAACTTGATAGTTTTCAACAAGTCTTTCCATATTAATGGCACAATTTAATGGTGATGTTGAATATAAAGGAATGGCTTTTATATTAGTTTGAGGATAAATATATTTATTATATAATTCATAAGACTTTTTACCCGTAGTATAAATTTCTTTTATTTGACTATTTTTTAAAATATCGGTTAAATCATTGGGAATAACTTTTGTAATAGAACTATCTAAAGAACCATTTATATCACAAACAGCACAAGTATCCCATAAAGCAATTTTATGTTTCTTTAAAAATTCTTTTTTACTAGCAATATCATTAGGAATATCTTCTTTAAACACTTGAGATAAACAATTCCAAAATCTATTTTGGGGATGCATATAATAAAATCCTAACTCTCTTGATTTAGGAGATGGCATAGTTCCTAAAATTAATATTTCACTATCAGTATTATAATACGGCTCTAAAGTATGTTTAATTTGCATCATAATTCTCCTTTATATTTATATTATTAAAGCAAAAAAGTCCATAAATTGGACTTTTGAAACATTTGAAATTATATTAACGTTTACTAAATTGTGGAGCACGACGTGCTTTCTTTAAACCATATTTTTTACGTTCTTTAACTCTAGCATCTCTAGTGACAAATCCTTTAGATTTTAAAATATGTCTATAACTATCTTCTCTAGTTTGGTCAGTATTCTTATCAAATTCTAATAATGCTCTAGTTATAGCAAGTCTAATTGCACCAGTTTGACCACTAAATCCACCACCATCAACTACTACATCAATATCAAATCTATTTTCATTATTTGTAGCCACTAATGGTTGTTTTAAATCCATTACTAATGTTGCAAATGGCATGTATTCTTCAACATCTTTACCATTAACAGTAATGCGACCTGTACCACCAACTAATTTAACTCTTGCAACAGAACGTTTTCTTCTACCAGTTGCAGTCCATACTTGTTTATTTGCCATATATCCTCCTAATCAATTTCTAAAGCAGTAGGTTTTTGTGCTTCATGTTTATGGTTTTCATCACGATAAACAAATAATTTTTTACCCATTGCTCTTCCTAATCTGTTATGAGGAAGCATACCTTTTACTGCTCTTTCAAGCATTTCTTCTGGATAACTTTCAATCATAACTTTAGCATTTCTTTCTCTTAATCCTCCTGGATATCCTGAATGATTATAGTATTTCTTATCTTCTAACTTATTACCAGTTAATAATACTTTGTTAGCATTAACGATAATTACATAATCACCACAATCAACATATGGAGTATAAGTAGGTTTATGTTTTCCTCTTAAAATGTGAGCAGCCTTTGTTGCTACTCTTCCTAATGGTTTACCAGCAGCATCGATAACATACCAATTTCTTTCAACTGTTTCTTTTTTTTGCATAAATGATTTCATAACAAATTCCTTTCATTATGTTATCTATTAAACTTTCCCAGGGTTCAATAAACTTCATAAATAAAATGTACCATACTAAATTATATGGAAAAAGGCCCATTTTGTCAATTAAAATCGTACTTTTATGGTCATTTTTTACTAAATTTAACATTTTATAATAATTAATCTTAATTAAATAGCCATTTTTACTGGCTTTTCTTACCAAAACTTTAAAAAAGTCAATACGTTCACTTTAAATTAGTCGGCACTTTCACTTTAAAAAAGTCGATATATTCACTTTAAATTAGTCGAAATATTTAATTCTTTTTAAATATAGTCCATTAGGGCTAAATGTCGGTAATCTTTTAGCAGTTTTTAACTCTAACATATCTTGAATATCTTGACTACTTACTTTACCTTTACCTACTTCTACTAAAGCCCCAACTAAATTACGAACCATATAACGATAAAAAGCGAACCCCGTAAATTCTAAATATAAAACATTATTAAATTTATAAATCCTTATTTTAGTAATAGTTGTTTCATAATTTAATCTCTCTCCGGCTACAAAATTTTGAAAATTATGAGTACCTAAAAATAATTTGCTTACTTCTTTCATTTTGTTAATATCTAATTTATTTCTAACAAAACCATAATAATTTTTATCTCTATTTCCCCTTAAATCAATTTTATAGACATAAGTCTTACTTTTAGCACTATGTCTAGCATGAAAATCTGGGCCAACTTTTTTTATTTTCTTTATCTTAACATCTTCTAATATTTTATTGGCTTTCTTTTTTAAATCATAAATATTTTTATCTGTTTCAAAATGAACAACTTGATATAAAGCATGAACATTAGCATCTGTTCTACCAGCACCCTTAATAATTATATTTTCATCTAAAATATTGCTAAATACTTCTTCTAAATATCCTTGAACATTTCTTACATTTTTTTGTCTTTGAAAGCCTTTAAATTTTGAACCATCATAAGATAAAACTACCATATATTTCATTAAGATACACTCCGGTAAATATCTTTAATAAGTTCATATATATCTGTTGTTTCATTTATTCTTTTATTATCTTTATTAACATATTTGATAAAATCGACAATTTTAGGACATTTAGTATAATTATACAAATTCATATCAAAAAAGTTATCTGTTTCATATAATATATCTTTATCTTTTAAAACAATAATCTTCTTTACTAAATTAAAAAATACTTTAACATTATTATCTATAACGACAATTTTTTTACCATAACTATTTAATTTAACAAATAATTTTTTAAAATATTCTAATTCTTTATAATTTAATACTTGAGATAAATTACCCATAATAATTATTTCATTATTAAGTTTAGTAGCCAGTTCTACTTTCCAAAGATCTGGTAAAGTTAAATCACTTAATTTTTTATCTTTATAATTTTCATCTAATCCTACCATTTTTAAAGCCTTATCAATATTATTAATATTTAAATCTTTAACTACTTTATCTAAATCTAAATTACTTTTATAAGAACTAATAACCCCGATAATTCCATTATCTTTTAACATTTCTTTTATTTCCATAAGTCACTCACTAAACTTTCTTTATCTAAATAAATTTTATTTACTAATTCATAATCTTTTAAAAGTAAAGATAATTCAACCATAAAAGGTAATTCTAAACCAATTCTTTTTAATAATTTTTCTTCTTTTAAAACATCTAAAGTAGAACCCTCAATTAAAATATTTTCTTTATCATATACTATTAAATAATTAGTAAATAATACTTCTTCAATATTGTTAGTAATATTTATATAAGCAATATTATGTTCTTTAAGAGTATTAAAAAGATTTTTAATTTCTATATCATTTAATCTATTTAAAGCATTAAAAAATATTACTTTATCTTTAGTTAAAAGTTCATTTATATTATAATTATCACTTACTAAAAAATAATCACTATATTTATTTAATAAGGCTTTATTTAAATTAGTACTTATTATAGAAACATCCGTTGTTATGTTCATAATATCCCTCTATTTCTTATTTTTTAAATAGTTTTCTTTAAATTTCTTAATGGCCCTAAAATGGTGATTAACTCCTGACTTCCCTACTTTATAATCTGTTTCCATACTTATAATATCTGCTAGTTCTTGCATTGATACTTCTGGATACTTTTGCCGATAAGAAATAATTATTTGTGTTTTTTCATCTAATAATCTTATTAAATCATTTTCTTCTAGATAATTAATATCTTCTAATTGTTTTAAACCACTTTTAATTGTTTTTTCTTGATTAGCAATTTCACAATTATTAAGTCTATTAACCATATTTTTATGGTCCCGATAAATTCTTGTATCTTCAAATTCAAATAAGGAATTAATTGCGCGAAACATTTTTATTAAATCACTTATACATTCACTCATTTTAATATAAGCAATATATTTATAACCTCTTTTAATAACTTTAGCATTTAATCTAAAATAATTTAATAATTTTGCAATATATTCTGCATCTTTTTCATTATTTAAAATATATTCTAAATGATAACCGCTAGTTTTAGGATTAGAAACATTTCCAATTCCCAAGAATGCTCCTTTTAAAAAGGCTACTTTCTCTTCATCACTATCTAATATTGGCTTTTCTAATATAATATCTTTTAAATAATCAATTTTATCATTAAGTTCTAAAATATAAATTTGTTTTACCCGAAATCTTTTTTGAATTCTTACTATAATTTTAGGTTGAATACCATATGTTTCTTTAATTATTTTATAGATAAACCTAGTTACGGAAGCATTTTCTAAAGTTAAAGTTATTTTATCAGTTATAACTGAATTATATTTTAAAAAAGCATCAATAATCCATCTATCTTCTATTTCATTATTTTCATTTTTACTAATTTCTTCTTTTAGTCTAGTCGTGAATGTCATTTTTTTCACCATCCATTAAATAGGAAAATATTAAATAAGCAGTTTTTAATGAATCGTGACGATAAACATTTTCTTCTATTTTAAATAATTTATCTTGAATAACGTACTTTCCTAATTTTTTTACTTCATCAATATCTAATATAACTGGGTCTTTTTGTTCTTTTTTAGAATATTTTTTAACTAATTCAGAATTCATTTTAGTATTATTAGCCACAACTATATCTATGGAATTTTTACCTAAATATTCCTCTAATAATTTGATATGGTCACTTACTTTAAAATTATCTGTTTCTCCTGGTTGTGTAAATAAATTACATATATATAATTTTTTGGCTTTGCTTCCTTTTATTATGTTGTTTAATTTTTTATTAAGTAAATGAGGAATGATACTTGTATATATACTTCCTGATGAAAAAATAATTAAATTGGCTTTTTTAACGGCATCAATTACTTTTGGGTTAACTTCTATTTCTTTAGAATATTCAATTCTTTCAATAACTTTTTTGGTTTTAGTTATTTGCTCTTCACCAACTAATCTTTTTCCATCTTGAGTTAAACCAACTAAATCTACTGTATCTTCTGTTAAAGGTAAGACATTACCTTTAGTATTTAGTAATGATTCTAATATAGGTAAAGATTTATCAAAATTACCCTTTAAATCTAAAAGAGCCGTTAATAAAAGATTTTTTATTGAATGATTACCTAATGATTTAGATTTAGTAAAACGATAATTCATTAAATTTTTTAAATCATCATCACATTCACTCATTGCTAAAAGCACTTTAGATATATCACCAACAGCAGGAATGTTATAATCTTTTCTTACTCTTCCAGTACTACCACCATTATCAGATACGGAAACAACTGCTGTTATATCTAAAGGAAATAGTTTTAAGCCTTTTAACATTTGAGATAATCCACTACCTCCACCAAAAATTACTACTTTTTTCATATATATATCACCTAATTAATTTTATTTTTGCTTCAAAACTATTTTAACACAAATAATAAAACTAGCCAATATTGACTAGTAATTTTAATAAATTAAGATTAATTATTTGGTGGCGAGAACAAGGCGTGTTCCAATGTTGATATCAAAAGCACCAGTGTACCAAGCAAAGTAAAATTGCCCTGCCACACCGCCATCACCATAAAATCCACCTCGACCAAACCAAGGACCATTAGAATCAACAAAAGTCGATAGGTCGGTATACCAACTACTATGATATCTTAATGTA
>CANRCL010000034.1 GCA_947629115.1 uncultured Bacilli bacterium
TAGCATCTACTATTATATTTCCATCACTATTTTTATAGATTATTAAATTATTGTCATTCATTTAAAATTCTCCTTCCCTTCAGTTTTTGTTAACTTATGTCGGAACTACCTATTTTTTTCATAGTTTATATTTTATTTATTACAACAAAATGTAAAAAGTAAATTCATTAAATTCTATATTTATAAGCATTTTGTAAATAGTTAACTAAAGTCGGTATATACCAGTTGATATTTAATTTTCTTTGATAAAACCTTTTTTTCATCATCTGATAATGAATCATATTCTTGTTCGGTAATTTCTTGTTTTCTAGTTTGCACAGCAAAATAAGTTTGCCCTAAAGCAATAACTTCTTTACTTGGGTCAGCATTTTGCACTATAAGATAACATATATATCTAGATAATTTGTAATCTTGGATTAATTCTTCTTTTCCTTTACCAGTTTTTATTGGCTTGTTGACTTCAACAATCCAATCTTTATTATTTGAAATACTATTATTTGCAGATGTAATTGCTTTATCTATTACTTTTTTAAAATTTCGCCATTCTTTATAGTCTAATGCCTTTTGCAATTCCCGAGCATACCAATATTCATTTCCATATTCGTCTAAATGTTTTATGCTTTCAAAAGTACTATCAGCATACTTTTCATCAATGTTTTTACTAATTAAATTATTTTTATGTTTATTTACCATAAAAGTCACTTCCTTTCTATAATTTTTATTATCTATTTAAATTACTATTTTTTCTTTTAGCAAGTAATTGAAGAGCATCTAAAATATATTGATTTGGATTCTCTTTTCCTAAATTTTCTAATTGCTCATGAAATAATTCCATCACATAACTATCTAGACTAAAATCCAATTCTCTTTTATATTCCCATTCATCTTCATATTCGCTTGGATTAACTACTGGATTACTTCTATGATTTTTCCAAGCAGGTCTTAATCCCATAGCGGATATAGCATTTCTAATTTGGTTAACTTCAACGTCCCATAATTCTTTTTTACCACTAGCAATCATAGCCAAACTATCATTAACAATTATTTGAACAAATTCATCAAATTGCTCATAATCTTTATCATTTAACTCTAAAGAATCCACAGAAATTCCAACATTAGCAAAAACTTCTAATTCTTCTGGAGAATAAGATCTTAATATCCATCTTCTAAATTGATTAAAATTAGGAACTGTTTTTTCCATTGCTATGAAAATTTTGGCTCTTATCTCTTGTTGTAATTTTTTTGATTCGGCTAATTCTTCAGAAGTTGCTGTTTCTTTATAAGAATATAAAGTTGTAGAATTGGTTATAAAATCTAAATACTTACGTAACCATAAAACATCACTAACTAAATTAGGATTTAATGGTGTAGGATCATCATTTAATAAATCAATAAATGTAAATCCTCCATTTTCCCTAGCATCATAGAAAACATTTTTAGGCTTTAATTCTAAACCCATATGAAATAATTCGGAAATATCTCTTACACATTGGATATAATGTTCTAACGGAGCATTTAATAATATTTTTTGTTTTTCTAATTGCTCTTTAGGATCATTAGATGAATAATAACTAAAACTTTTTCCTGGGGCTTTAGTTTGCAATACCCAGCAATAATTATTTTTTTCGTCTTGAGTCCTTTTAACTTCTAAATGTAATGGTGTTCTTACGCCATTTTGATTCTTCATATTGGCAACTTTAGAAATTGATTCCTCATTATCTCTAGCAATACCATATTTATTAGGTATTGAATAAACAACTAATATTTTATCTCCAAAATCATAAGCAGGACTACCTCCATCACTTACATTAGGCATATTTTCTACTTGTTTTATGTATTCTTCAATCATTTTATTCTCCTCTTCTTCATTTATTAAAAAAAGTTAAATGTATTATTTAACTTTGCCAAACCGACTAAATGGATATAAGACAATTCCAACGGTTCCCTCTATCTCTTCTTTTTTAATAACCCCTAAAATACGACTATCTAAAGATATTTTTCGATTATCTCCCATTAGGAAATATTCATCTTCTCCTAAAGTCACTTGATAAAAATCTTCTGTTTTACCTGAACCATAAACATCTTCAATAACTTTATTATTAATATAAAGTTTATTATCCTTATATTCAATAGTTTCTCCAGGTAAACCAATTACTCTTTTAATTAAATTATCACCCTCGACACTTTTACTAACAACAACAATGTCAAATCGTTCATAACTAGTATCATATTTTTTTAAAATCATTATTTCATTGCCATCTAAAGTTGGAACCATACTTTCTCCTTGAACCATAATCGGAGTAAATAAAAAAGTTCTAATAACAATAACAATTAAAATAATCATTAAATATGGTATTAATTCTTTTATGACTTTCATCCACTAATCTCCTCCAACAATTAAAAAGAATTAAGGTTAATACCTTAATTTCTTTCTTTAACCTTATATTCTTTACGCATATTTTTAATAAAGTTAAGTTTACTTCTTCTAACCATTCCTTTTTTAATAACTGTAATTTTATCAATAGTTGGAGCATTTACTGGGAATATTCTTGTTACTCCAATACCACTAGATGTTTTACGTACAGAGAATGTTTCTGAAACACTTCCACCTTTTTTAGCAATTACTAGTCCTTCAAAGGCTTGAATTCTTTCCTTTTTACCTTCTTTTACCCAAACATCAACACGTACAGTGTCTCCTACACGAAATTCAGGAATGTCTTTGCGTATATGGCGTTCATTAATTTTATCAACTAAATTTGCCATCTTTCCACTTCCTTTCTATAAATATTACCTGTAATCATTAATATATATTTTCTTTAAGCGGATTACATACCTTGAATTATTTAATTAATAAATAATTCTAACCTCTTGGGTTCGCATAAGATTATAACATAAGTTTTCTTTTATCGCAAGTCATTTCTCAATTTTATGCTTATAGTTATCTCTAGTAATTTTCATATAAATATCATCAATTATTTGGCCGTTTTTAACGCCACAATTTTTATCTACTTGATATACTTCAAAGCCTAATTTTTCATATAAATGTTTTCCTCTTAAATTATGAGAATAAAAACTTAATAATACTTCTTCTAAATTCAAAACTTCAAAAGCATATTTTAACAATGTTTTTAAGGCTTCATAACCATAATGCTTATTTTGCCATTCTAAAGTAATACATATACCTACTTCAACATTCTTTTCATTTAAATCTTTTAATTCAATATTACCAATAAATTCATTAGTTAATTTATCTACCATGGTAAAAATAAGGTCTCTATTATTTAATTTTTCTTCATCTTCATATGTAATAGTTCTATTCTTTAAAGTAATATATTGATTAACTTCAGGATTATTAACCATTTCTATATAATCCTCAAGATAATTTTTAGATATATTTACATATTTTATTCTTTTAGAATCTAAAACAATATCTTGTAAAGCCTCTTTATATAATTCTTTTATATTAGAAAAAGATAAGAAATCACTTACTTTTGCCATTGGAACCCATTGATATTCCAAAATTTCTTCTGGTTGTAAATTTATTTCATTATGGTTTTTAATTATACCAATAAAATAGACAACTTCTTTATAAACATTTTCTTTTGGATTATAAGAAATTAGATATTTTTTATTTTTAATTATTTCTACATCTAAATTGGTTTCTTCTTTTACTTCCCTTAAAGCCGTATCTATTTCACTTTCCGAATTTTCAGTATGGCCTTTAGGAAATCCCCAATCATTATTAGTAGTTTTAATTAATAAAACCTTATCTTCATTTACTATAATAACTCCACAAGATTTTTCATGTTTCATATTTTTTCCTTAATTAGTAAACATTTGTACCCAATAAATTTTTCCATTTAATTTATACATTCCAACTCCTAATTTATTTGATGTTTTGGCAATCATATTATTATAATGCCCTGTTGAATTACGCCATCCCACAGTTACTGCTTCACTAGTTGGATAATTATAGGCAATATTTTCAGCCGCAGACATATAACGAATTGATAATTCATCTAATACTTCAAAACAAGATAAATCATCTTTACCAAATGGCCTTGTATGAGAAAACTTATTAGAATAAGCCATTTCAATGGCTCTTATAGTAGCCGCAATTGATAAATTACTATCTAATTGTAATGGAGATGCTCCTACTTCTTGACGATAAACATTAGTATAATTTAATACTTCTTCATAAATTTTTTGATTTTTCTTGGCTTCTTCAGTGGCTTCGGCTTTCATATCAGAAACTTGACCATTAAATGTACTAAAATCATAAGTATATTTACTAGATAATTCTTTTTCTTCTTTTGTTTCATCACTATAAGTTTTTACTTCATATGTTGTAATTTTTGTAATTTTAGTGCCATATTTAGTTGAATCAGTATTTCTTGTTTCTTTTTCTGTCGAAACTAATTCTTTTTTCGGTGTCGCTGTTGTTGTTTGCGTATTGCTATTACTATTACTACTACTGCCATTATTGCTATTATTACTGTTATTGTTATTACTACTATTACTATTGTTATTATTAGTTGTAGTAGTATTATTTGGCTTAGTAGTCGTTTGCGTATTACTACTTGGTTTAGTAGTTGTTTGGGTATTTTTATTAGCGCTATCTTCTTTAGTTGTAGTTTTTTCAGTTGTAGTACTAGAATTTACCCCCCCCGATGGCTTCTTTTCTTCTTCTTTTTTCGGTGTTTCTTCTTGAGTAGTTGGCTCTTTCTCATCTTCTTTTTCGGCATTTACTTCAGTATTTTTATTGTCATCATTATCTTCTGTTTCTGTATTCTCATTTGGAATATTTTCTTCTTCTTTTTCATTTTCTTTTGTCGTATCACTTGCTGGTACATCCACTTTTTTATCATTTAAAAGACTAAAACTAACCATAGTTGTTAAACCCACAGTTATAACAACTAAACTAATAATTAAAAGTAATTTCTTTTTCATTGTATCACTCCTTTTTATCTTCCTTTACTTTTTCTTTCCATAGTTGGCACTTTACTTTCTAACATTAATAGCATATTCATATATCTTTTTAAAGTTGCTGCATCTAAATGTTTACCAAACATTTTAAGAACATAATTTCTTAAATCATCTATTTTCATTAAAACAAGTTCAGTATCACTTTCCGTAGCGTCATCAGCATTTTCAATACTCATAATAATATATAATAAATCACGATATTTTTTATTAAAATAACTATTAATTGCCTTTTCCATTAAATCTTTATCATAAAAAGTAATTTCTTCTCCTTTATTTTTACTACCTAAAGCAAATACTTTTTTATCTTTTAATTCAATAATTTCAAATTCACATCTTACTTTATTTAACATCCCTATCCCCCATTAATAAATCTGGTCTTCGCTCTTTGGTTCTTTTTTGCTGTTCTTGAAGTCGATATTCTCGAATTTTAGCATGATTACCACTCAATAATACTTCTGGTACTTTTAAACCTCTAAAATCAGCCGGTTTAGTATAAGTTGGATAATCTAATAAATTATCTGTAAAAGAATCACTTTCCCAAGAAGACTCATTAATAACTTCCGGAAGTAATCGCACAATTGAATCGGTAATTGCCATCGCTGGTATTTCACCACCCGTTAATATATAATCCCCAATACTAATTTCCATATCAACAAAGTTTCTAATTCGCTCATCATATCCCTCATAATGTCCACAAACAATAATTAAATGCTTATATTTTTTTAATTGATTGGCTTTTTCTTCCGTATAAACTTTTCCTTGCGGACAAGTAAGAATTACTAAAGAATCTTCAGTTTTTAAATCTTCAATAGCCCTTACAACTGGTTCACACATTAATACCATTCCGGCTCCTCCCCCATAAGGAGTATCATCAACTTGCTGATGATTGGCTAAAGAATACTTACGAAAATCAATAATATTTATTTCTACTTTTCCTTTATTAATGGCTCTTTTAATAATTGATTCAGTAAGAAATCCCTGAAACATAGCGGGAAATAACGTTAAAATATCAATTTTCATAGAATTAAATCACTTCCCTTATTAGTTATAATCTTTCTATCTTTTGCAATAACTTCTTTAATATAATTAGAAATTAATGGAAGATAAAAACTTTTAGAACCTTGAACTTTTAATAAATAATTATTTACTTCTTTAATATAATCAATAACTATACCTATTTCTTTATTATCATCAAATACTTTAAATCCAATTAAATCCCCAATTAAATATTCATTATCTTTTAAATTTAAATCACTTCTTAAAGTATAAATATTCTTTCCTTTATATTTTAATATTTCATTAATATTACTATATCCCTCAAAACAAACTAAATCATAATTTTTATGAACACGATGAGTACTAATAACTTCCTTAACTTTAGTACTCCCAATATATAAAGGATAATCTTTCACAAACACTCTATCTTTATAAACAAAATCACTAATTATTTTTACTTCTCCTTTTATTCCAAAAGAATTAACTATTTTACCTACTTCTACATAATTATCCATTATAGACCTCATACATTAATATACTAGCAGATACTCCAGCATTTAAACTTTCACAATTACTCTTCATCGGTATTTTAACTGTTTTATTACATAAAGAACTAACTTCTTTACTTACTCCACTACCCTCATTACCTATTACTAAAGCAATTTTTTGATATTTTAAATTTCTAATATTTTCGCCATCATGAACATTAGTAGTCACTTTTAAATAAGAACTATCTAAATTAGTAAGAAAATTCTTAATATCACATCTTTTTATATTAAGATGAAAAATCATTCCCTCGGATGCTCTAATTACTTTGGAGTTATATAAATCTACGGAATCATTACTTAAAATGAGCGTATCAAAATTAAAGGCCACAGCACTTCTTATAATTGTTCCTAAATTACCAGGGTCTTGAATTCTATCTAGTATTAAAATATTTCCTTTAATATCTCTTTCAGTTAATTGATTACAAAGGGCAATTATAGTTGTGCCATTTACTTGTTGCGAAATATTTTTCATTATTTTATCAGTTATATAAAAAGTTGGTACTTCAAAATTTAATTCTTTATTAATAGTATATATTTCTTTTACTATACCTTGTTTAAGGGCTTCATTTACTAAATGTTCATCTTCAATTAAAAATAATTTTTCACTATCTCGATATTTCTTTTGTTTAAGTTTTTCTAGATATTTAATCTTTTCATTATTTAAACTTGTTATTTCCATTAGTACCACCACACTTTAAGTATACTAAAAAATTAACTATAAAGCAAAAAATATTTTAGAAAAATTAGATTCATTAAAAAAATTAGAGATGTTTAACTCTAATTCTTTTTTAGTTCCCATTTAATGGCTGGGTTCACCGCTTTGTTAGTTTCCTGTTATGGTCGGAATTACCGCTTTGTTAGTTCCCACTTAATGGCTGGGTTCACCGCTTTTAAAGTGCATAATTTCTTATGCACTTATAATATATAATATTTTTAGACTTTTGTCAATTTTATTTCTGCCTTATTAAGTAATTTTGATATAAAGCATTTATTTTAGTTTCACTAGTTAATTTTTCCAAGTCTCTTCTTAATTCTTCATTACTTTTTTTAACTACTTCACCATTTTCAATTTTAGCCAAATATTTTAATTGCGGATAATATTTTAATATAAATGGTTTATCATATATAGTATCCCAAAATAAAGGCTCTAAACGTTCTTTATATCCATTAACCATTCTAATATCATTATAAAATTCTCTTTGTAATTCCGTTAATTTTTCTTGAATATTTTCTTCTTTAGGTACTTCTATTCCTAATTTTTTTAACATATTTAATTGACCTTGTTTACCAAAATATTCAGCATCTATTTCATAAGATATTACATCATAATTTTCATCATAATACCCTGTAATAAATTGCGATAATATTTTATCCATTGACATAATCATATTTTCTAAAGATATATCTTTCCCCGTAAATACTCTAGCATCTTGATAAGTATGTCTTAATTCATGAAATATCGTTAATAATAAAGCATTACTTCCATACATATATAAATAATTTAATTCTTCTAAAGTTAATCTAATTGAATCTTTATCATTATCTCCAACTATTATATTATTTGTTTTAACTTTATTTAGTTCTTTTAAAGGAACAAATTCACAATGAGGATTAGGATAATATACCTTTATTTGTTTTTCTACCCAATATTTAATTAAATCTTTCATAGATTCTCTTTCAATCATTGGGGAATATATCGCATCATTTAAAGGAGTTTTAATTAAATGATAAATAAAATAATCGACAAAAACATCTAAATCTTTATAAGAAGTAGCAATAATTGTTTCAATAGTATTTAAATCAGATACCCAAACATTTTCTCCTTGTTTTATTCTTTTAATACTTCTTTCATATACTTTATTAATTGAGGATTGATAATTATATCTTTTTAAAAAGTTATTAACTTCATCTATTTCTATACCTTTAAGAGAATATAATAGATTAAATAATATATTAGCCCTTATATTTTTAATGGGTATGTTTAATAAATATTCATTAAATCTTTTTAATAAACTATTTAATTTAATAATTTCTATTTTTAATTCTTTACTTTCACTATGACATTGTTTACAAGTATAATTTAAAAAACTACCACCACATTTAGGACATATTTTTAAATTATTAATATTATCTATTATTGGTTTTACTTCTTTATATATTTTTTCAATAATACTATCTATATATTGTTGATATACATTCATAAAATCACTTACCCGAAATATATCTTATCAAAAAAACATTAAAAAAGAAAGATGGTTAGTCTTTCTTAATCAACATAAGATGGAGTGAATTTTCTATCAAAGGTACCTGTACCTAAAGGAAATTTATCTTCAAATATTTCTCTTTGACTTGATTTTATTGTGACTACACATTCGGACGGAACATAATTGAATGTACCACTGTTACCAGCACTATAACCACCATCGGTAGTTATTTTGTCAAATGTAAAACTACTTAAATCTAAATTAGTTAAACTAATACAACTTTGAAACATATAACTCATATCGGTTACTTGGGATGTATCAAAAGTACTTAAATCTAATGTGGTTCCTTGATAACTCTCAAACATACGGCCCATATTTTTTACATTACTTGTTGTAAATTTTGACCAGTCTTTAAATGGTAATTCTGCTGATACACCATTAAACATAGAACTCATATTTTCTACTTTTGATGTATCAAAATTACTTAAATCTAAGGTGGTTCCTTGATAGCCAGAAAACATACCACTCATATAGGTTGCCGCTGAGCCAAATCTTTGCGGAAAGGTTATAGATGCATTAGTATACTCAAACATAGAACTCATATTTGTCACTTGTGATGTATCAAAATTACTTAAATCTAAGGTGGTTCCTTGATAGCCAGAAAACATACCACTCATATTTTCTACATTATTTGTAATAAATTTTTGCCACTCTTTAAATGGCAATTCTGCTGATACATTTCCAAACATACGAAACATATTTGTCACTTTCGATGTATCAAATGTACTTAAATCTAATGTGGTTAAATCATTACATCCATAAAACATATTAGCCATATTTTTTACTTTTTCGGTATTAAAATGATTTAAACCCTTTATTTCTTTTATTGACGTATTATAATCATTTGAGCCAAACATATGACTCATATCGGTTACTTGGGATGTATCAAAATTACTTAAATCTAAACTTTCTATTGACATGTCATGTCCATAAGAACCAAATAAATAACTCATATTTGTTGCTTCACTTGTATTTAAGTTATCAAAAGTTATCGTTTTTAAATTTGTCATATCTCTGAAACCATTTGATAAATCAGTAGTGTATATTTCTCCTTTTGAACCAATATATAAATCATATTTATTTGGTTCTGCCTCATTTGCCTCTAACCATCCTATTACACTTTTTTGAGAAGTTCCTTTAGATGTATCTGATAAGTCCCAATATTTTGGTTTACTTGTTAATTCTTCTTCACTTGGTACATAATCTACAAAGGATGCTCTTACTATTTTATATATATATTGATTCGAACGATAAAGTGTTCCGTAATAATATTCTCTATCTTCATCAAGGTTTGCCACATTATCCAATTTAGCATAAACTTTTTCTCTCTTTTCCCCTACACTACATACCAAATTTTCATTTGTTATATTTATATCTATATCTTTTCCTGCTAATGCTGTTTGGTCGTCTTTTGTATTTTTTAATTCTATCGCTGCTGTTATATTTACACTACTATCTCCTACTATGGTATAGTTTACTGTTGTTTTATAACCCTTATTATTTTTTG
>CANRCL010000035.1 GCA_947629115.1 uncultured Bacilli bacterium
CTAATCCAAAATTTCGTTATGATAATGAAGAAGTAAGTTATTTTGCTAAAAATTCGTTAGTGTTAAGAGATATGGATTATGAAACTAACGTTATTAACGATATATTACATTATGGATTTAAAATTGAAAATGAGGCTTTAGAATTAAATGATTTAGATCAACAAGTAACCTTTTTAGAAGAAGGTTTAGAATCTTTGGCAGAAAAATATGTAATATATACATCGGAAAATTTAAAAAATACGCAAATAAAGAAAAAGAGTAATATTACTTCCATGTTTGGTATCGGCAAAGATAATATTTTAAGTTATAGTTTTGATTTAGGGGATATTAATAGTGAAGAGTTAGTTAATATTTTTAAAAATATAAAAAATAAGAAAAAATATTATCGCTTAAAGAATGGCAATATTTTAGCTTTAGAAGATGAATCATTACAACAATTAGAACAATTAACTGAAGATTTGGAATTAAGTGATGAAGATATTATCAATGGTAAAGGGGAAGTTTTAAAATATCGGGCTATTTATTTAGATAGTTTAAAGAAAAATAAATATAATATTATTAGTACTGATAATTTATTTGATGATTTTATTAAAAATTTTTATGCTTATAAAAATAGCGAGTTAACTTTAAGTAATGAGGAATTAAAGATTTTAAGAGACTATCAAGTTACGGGCGTTAAATGGTTATATAATTTACAAAAAACGGGTTTTGGCGGTATTTTAGCGGATGAAATGGGCCTGGGTAAAACTATTCAAGTTATTTATTATTTAAAACAAATCTTAAAAGAAGAACCAGAGGCGGCTTTTTTAATTGTGGTTCCGACATCTCTTGCTTATAACTGGGATCATGAATTTGATTTATATGGTCCTGAAATCAAAAAAGTAATATGTGTTGGACCTAAGGCCAAAAGAGAAGATATTTTAAATAATTATCAAAATGGGGTTATTGTTACAACTTATGGTTTACTTAGAGAAGATGAAGAATTATATCAAACTAAACATTTTCATACGATGATTATTGATGAGGCTCAAAATATCAAAAATTATCAAGCGGGAGTTAGTAAATGTGTAAAAAAAATAAAAGCTGATACCAAGTTTGCTTTAACTGGGACTCCTTTAGAAAATTCGATTTTAGAATTATGGAGTATCTTTGATTTTATTATGCCGGGGTATCTGGCTACTTTAACGCGCTTTCAAACGAAATATCGGATTAAAGATTTTAATGAGGATAGTGAAAGATTAATTGCTGGTTTAAATAAACAAATTAATCCGTTTATTTTAAGAAGAAAGAAAAGTGATGTGACCAAAGAATTGCCGGAAAAGCTCCTTAATGATATTTTTATTGAACTGGGTGATGAACAAAAGAAACTTTACGTCGCCGAACTTGAAAGAGTGCAAAAAGAAGCGGAAGAAATTATGCAAAATGGGGGTAAAAATGAAATTCAATTTAAAATTTTAACTTTACTTACCCGCTTACGGCAAATATGTATTGATCCAAGTATTATTTACGAAGATTATCAAAACGGTTCAAATAAAATTGATACTTTAATTCATATTATAAAAGAATATATTGCCAACAATCATAAAATTTTAATTTTTTCGTCTTTCCGGACAGCTTTAAATATTGTAAAAACTCAATTAAATGAGGCTAAAATTGCTTCCTTTATGATTGATGGATCGGTAAAAAGCCAAAATCGGATGGCCATGGTTAACGAATTTAATGAAAGTGATAAGGCAAAAGTCTTTTTGATTATGCTAAAATCGGGTGGGACTGGCCTTAATTTAACCGCGGCCGATGTTGTCATTCATCTTGATTTATGGTGGAATCCGCAAGCCGAAAATCAAGCCACAGATCGGGCTCATCGAATTGGTCAAACTAAAGTCGTGGAAGTCATTCATTTAATTATGAAGGGTACGATTGAAGAAAAAATATTAGAACTCCAAAATAAGAAAAGACTATTAAGTGATAAAATTATTGATGGCAGTGCTCGAACTAAGAACTTAATTAATGAATTAACCGAAGAAGATATTAAAAATTTATTAGCTTATGAAAATAAAGATTAAACATGCCATTGAAGATTTTTAAATATTATATAATTAAATTGTTAAAATATTTAAAAAGAGGAGAAAATAATGAAAGAAATAAAGAGAGATATTTATTTAAATAAGTTAATAAGTCGAAGAGAAAATGGCTTAATTAAAGTAATAACCGGAATTAGAAGATGTGGTAAGTCTTATTTGCTAGATCCCTTATATAAAAATTATTTATTGAAGTCGGGAGTTAAAGAAAATCATATTATTAAATTAGAATTAGATAGAGAAGAAAATAGTAAATATCGGGATCCGCATGAATTAAATCTTTATGTTAAATCGCAAATAAAAGATTAAGATATGTATTATATTTTATTAGATGAAATCCAATTAGTAAATGGTTTTGAATATGTCTTAAATGGTTTTTTATATGAAAAAAATCTCGATGTTTATGTCACGGGAAGTAATTCTAAATTTTTATCATCCGATATTATTACCGAATTTCGGGGAAGAGGCGATGAAATAAGAGTATGTCCTTTATCTTTTTCCGAATTTGTTGGATTCTTTAAAGGAGAAAAAATAGAAGCTTGGAATGAGTATGTATTATATGGCGGCTTACCTTTAATTTTAGCGAAAAAAACGGATGAAGAAAAAGCAAAATATTTCAAAGATTTATTTGAACAAACATATTTAAAAGATATAATTGAGAGAAATAATATTCAAAGGATAGATATTATCGATTCCGTTATTAATATTTTAGCATCTTCAGTTGGTTCGCTTACTAACTCGCAAAAAATATATAATACTTTTGTAAGTAATGGCGAAAAGGATATTTCGTTAAATACAATAAATTCTTATTTAAAATATATTGAAGATTCTTTTATTGTTAATAAATCTAATAGATATGATATAAAGGGCAAAAAATATATTCAAACCCCATATAAATACTATTTTTCGGATATTGGTCTTCGTAATGCTCGCTTAAATTTTCGCCAACAAGAAGAAAATCATATTATGGAAAATATCATTTACAATGAATTAATAGTAAGAGGATATAACGTTGATGTCGGTGTCGTGGAACTTAGAGATGAACAAAAAAATAGAAAACAAGTAGAAGTTGATTTTGTGTGTAATTTAGGAAATAAACGATATTATATCCAATCAGCATTAAATTTAGAAACAAGAGAAAAAACCATCCAAGAAGAACGACCTTTAATGAATATTGGTGATAATTTTAAAAAAATAATTGTTATAAAAGATAATATTAAACATTGGTACACCGAAGAAGGAATATTAGTTATAGGTATTCAAGAATTTTTATTAAATCCTGATAGTTTAGATATATAGTTGGAAGAGTATATGGAAAAGAATATTGAAGAATTAACATTATTACTTATGTATTTGACGTCTTGGGATAATGATAATACTTTAGATGAAGCAAATTACAAAGAATGTTGGAAAGGTTATTCATTTGATGTTTTAAATGAATTAACGGCTAAGGGTTATTTATTTCCAACAAAATATAAAAATAAATCAGTTACTTTTACAAAAGAAGGAATGGAATACGCTGAAAAATTAATAAAAAAATATCTAAAATAATTAGATAACTTTTGGCTTTTTTATTTATTATTAGGAGGGAATAATGTTAGAAGTAAAATTATACGATTTAGGTTATTGCGAAGAAAAAGAATATACGCGCGTAGTTTGTGTATGTCGTTATCAAGGAAAATATGTTTTTTGTTATAATACCAAAAGAAAGGGTTGGGAAATTCCTGGCGGTCATATCGAAGAAGGTGAAACTTGGCAAGAAGCGGCGAAAAGAGAAATGTATGAAGAAACCGGTGCTATAAAAATTAAATTAACCCCAATATGTGTATATAAAATTAGTACTTTTGCTTTACTTTGTTATTGTGAAATTTTAGAAATGGAAGATTTACCTAAAAATTATGAAATGGATAAGATAATGCTAGCGGACGACTTACCTAATAATTTAACGTATCCGGATACCTTTAAATTATATTTTAAAACGGTTAAAGAAAAAATGAATTTGTAATTAAAATTAGAAATGAGGTAAAAAGATAATGGAATATTGGGATCTATGGGATAAAAATCGTAAATCTAGATAATATAATGTTTTGTCGTTATTTTAGATTTTTATATATACTTCCCAATTTTTACATCATTTTTAATATCAAATGTGGAAAAAATCAATTTTTGGGCGTTTTAGCTGTGAATAGTAACCAAAATTTATTGACAAAAAAATTTTTTAATATATAATATTGGTTAATTTGAATGAAAAATGACATCAATGAATAAGATAGGGGAGAAAAAATGCGAATTTGTTTAGTTCATGAGGAATATCCAGAGGAAACTAATTTTGGGGGAATAGCTACATATCAAAAAAATCTTGCTGAAGAATTAGTAAAGCTTGGACATACAGTTTATGTGCTAACACGAGGATTAAGAAAAAGTAGATATTATCAAGAAAATGGTATTAATATTATTCGTATATGCGTAAAATCTAACGATAATTATAATTCATATTTTTTATATCGTAAAAAAATAGCTATAGTTTTAAAGAGGCTTCAAGATAAAAATTTAATAGATATAATAGAAACTCCAGATTGGGGAGCTGAAACAATTTTTTTTGAAAAATATCGAAAAATACCTCTAGTTGTTCGTTTGCACACTCCATTAAAAATATGGCTAAAATATAATAAAAATGATTTTGGTAAAATAAAAAATAGATTACTTAACTGGGAATCAAAAATGATAAGGTCAGCTGATTTAATTACTTGTTGTTCCAATGCTTTAAAAAAGAAAATAGTAAATAATTTTTTAATTTCTAAATATAAAATAGTTGTAAATCCCAATCCCGCAAATTTAAACAATTTTTATTGTGATAAAAATTGTTTAAAAGAAAACAAATTAATTTATGTAGGTAGTTTGGAAGAAAGAAAAGGGGTTTGCGTTTTAGCTAAGGCTTTAAATATTGTAATGAAAAAATATCCAAATTTAAAAATAGAATTTATAGGTAAAGATACCAAACGAAATAGTAAAAATAAATCAACGAAAGAATTAATTTATGAAATCGTTAACAAAAAATATCATCAAAATCTTAATTTTTTTGGTCAAATACCTAATAATGAAATAAACAAATATTTAAACACTTCGTTAGTTGCTGTTTTTCCATCTTTATTTGATAATTTTCCGTATGTTGTTTTAGAAGCAATGTCTTGTGGCTTACATATAGTAGGTAGTCAAAATTCTGGTATGGTCGAAATGATCAATGATAGTAATTCTTTATATAAAACGGGAAATGTTAATAATTTGGCTTTAAAAATAGAGGAAAAATATTTATTGGCTTTAAAAAACAATTATAATTTCGATAATATAGAACGGGTAAAAAAATTTTATAATTCTAAAAATGTGTGTCAAAATATTATTGAGTTATATAAAAATGTTATAACAAAATATGTCGATAAAAATATAAATAAAGATGATTTTCAATATTTATTAAAAAATATAGATAGAAGTGATGTAATAAAATTTTCTAAAGAAAAAAACGGCTTGGCAAATTCAGTTTTTAAAGTAACAACTAGAAAAAAAGTTTATATTGTCAAAAAATATAATTATAATTATGATTTTAATTTAGCAAATAATTTATATGATATATATAATATTAATAATATAAATGTAGTAAAACCTTTGAATAAAAAAGTTATTTTTTATAAAAATCATTATTTTAATGTTTTTCTTTATATTAAAGACGAAATACCCAAAAATATTAATTTAAATTTTTTAAGTAAATTTATTCTTATAAATCGAAAAATAGATAGTGAAAATTTACTTTTAAAAAAATGTGATTTTTACTATTGTAATATTAAAAAAGATATAAAAAATATACCATACGACCATATTTCTTACGTACTAAAGGAATATGAAAATTTATCGTTAGTAAATACTATCAATAATTATCTAAATCACGGTGATATACAAAAAAGCAATATAATTAAAAGTAATAAAAAATATTATTTAATAGACTTTGATGAAACAGTTGTTGGCCCATATCTTTATGATTTTGCAGTTATTATCATAAAGTTTTATAGTAAAAGAAAATTAAATTGGAATAAATTTAATAAATTAAAAAAAATAATAAAAATTCAAAATGAGAATTTGAAAGATGAAGATTTCTATAATATAATTAAGTTATATTTATGTAAAATTTTATTAGAAAAATTTTACTATCATAGTATTGGTAAAATAAATTTGTTATCAAAATTTCAAAAAAAAGATAATTATATAAGATATATGAAATTGTTAAAAAGTATAGGTAGGTGATTTATACGGAAAATGAAAATAGAATTATTGCAATCATGGGACCATCTGGTAGCGGGAAAACAACTTTAGGAAATATCTTATCGCAAAAAAATAATATTATAATTCCTAAGCATGTTACTACACGTACTAAAAGAAATGATGATATTGAGGGATTTTATCGGTATTTGAGTCATGATGAATATAGACAATGCTATTTAAATGGTGATTTTTTATTATCATCCGGTGATGGTCCTATTATATCACCTAAATATGGGAATTTTTATGGAGTTTTTATAAAAGATTGCGAATTAGCTTGGCAAAAAAGTAAAGATATATTATTATATACCTCATATAAGGATATAGAAACATTAATTTCATTAAAAAAAGTTTATGATATTCAAATATTAAATGTAACTTTCAATAATATTGCTTCTGGAGTTAAGACTAGACTTTTAAATGATTCTACTAGAAATCATACGTTGAAAGATATAGAAAGTCGCATATATTGGGCATTAAAAGATGATGAATGCTATCGAAAAATAGTTGATTTAAATGCTACTGGAGTCATATTTACTGATGAAACTGGAATTGCTGAAACATATAAACAAGCATGCAAAATTTTAAAATTAGAAAGAAGGTAAAAAGATAATGGAATATTGGGATTTATATGATAAAAATCGGAAAAAAATAAATAAAGTAGTTAAAAGAGGAGATTATTTAAAAGATGACGAATATCATTTAGTAATAAATGCTTGGATTAAAAATAGTCAAGATGAATTTTTAATTACGCAAAGAAGTGCTAATAAAAGTTATGCTTTTATGTGGGAATGCACTGGTGGATCAGCACTTAAAGGTGAAACTTCAAAAGAAGCAGCCATAAGAGAAGTCAAGGAAGAATTAGGAATTGATGTTAGTAAATCGAAAGCAAAATTAATAGGTTCAACTTTAAGATATTATGAAGGATGTCCTGATATTTTAGATGTTTGGTTATTTGAATGCAACGCTAAATTAGAAGATGTTAAAGTTCAAGTAGAAGAAGTAAATGATGTAATGTGGGCAAGTACTAAAAAAATTTATGAATTATATAAAAATAATAAATTTGAAGCCAATGCCTTTTTTGAAGATGTTTTAAAAAGAACAAAAGAAGATGTTTATTATATTGGTTTTAATGCAAATAATGCTATTTGCAATGATAGCTTTTTCAAAGGATCAATTACACTATATCCAACTAAAGAAAAAGGCAATATGTTTTATAGTAAAAAAATATTAAATGATACTAAGAGTAATGAATTTATGAGAAAATATCATGATTATATTCATAAAGTAGCATTAGAAAAGCAAATACAAAATCCCAATAGTTATTTTGTATGTTTTAATGAAAAAATTAGAAATTTATGCGAAGATATGAATGATATAAATATTATTAAAAATAATGATGAAAAAATTTTAAATTTTCTTAATAATAAATTTTTAACTAGGGAAATAGCTAAAAAATTTATGCCAATTTTAAATTATAAATATTTAGATACAGATGAAACTTATGAAAACGTGACAAAATTATTATCTTCAAATTCTTTTGTTTTACAAGCAGATACTGGCGCTGGTGGTGACTCAACCTATTTAGTAAATTCCAAAAAGAACATGCCTATTTTGAATGATAATTATAGTTATTGCGTTTCTAAATATTTACTCAATACTCCATTAAATATAACTTTAATTATTTATGAAAATGGAATACTTTTTTTACCAATTTCTGCACAATTAATTAAGTTAACAAATAATAAATTTAAATATGTAGGTGGAGATTTTGCTTTTGTTGAAAAATTAGAAAACGATGTTATTCGTAAGATTAAATTATATAGCAAAAAATTGGCTAATGAAATTAAAAAAATGGGTTTTAGAGGAATTTTAGGAATTGATTATATTTTAAAAGATGGCGTTGTTTACTTTATGGAAATTAATCCGCGCTTTCAAGCATCAAGTTTTATTATAAGTAAATATTTAAGGGAAAAATATAATGTCGATATAGCAGAATTACATTATAATGCTTTAGTTGGAAAACAAAAAGATAATATAAAATTGGATAAAATAGATTGTAGTTTTCTTAATTGCAATGATTTGGAAGATTTTTCAACTTTAAAAAATTATGAAACATTAATGAATGGTTATTTTAAATTAAATAAATCTTCTATATATAGGAAAATATTTAATCGAAGTATAATAAATGAATTAGATTTTGAAAAAGAAAGATAATAAGATTTAATATGTGGAGGTTACTATGACACAATTAGAAATTGAAAAAGATAATTTAGTCAAAACCATAACATCAATAGATGGTTTATTAAAAAATGAAAAAAATGATTTAAAAAAATTATATGAAAATTTTATTGGCGACAGAGAAGAACTTTGGCAAATAGTAGATAGAAAAAATATTCATATAAGGAATTTAGAAGTTGCAAAAGATAAACCTTATTTTGCAAGAATAAATTTTCAAATAAAAGGCGAAGAAAAAATCCATAGTATTTATATAGGTAAAACAGGAATAATAAACCACAATTCGGAAATTATTGTAACCGATTGGCGAGCACCTATAAGTTCTTTATATTATGATTCAGAAATAGGATTTTGTAAATTTGAAGCGCCAGAAGGAACTATTAGTGGAAATATGTCTTTAAAAAGACAATATATTATAGAAAAAGGCAAATTAATTGAATATTTTGATGTTGATTTAGTTTCTAATGATGATTTATTACAGCAATATTTAAATAATAATAACGATGAACGTTTAAAAAATATTGTAGCAACTATACAAAAAGAACAAAATGAAGTAATAAGAAAACAATTGATGCATAATTTAATTATACAAGGTGTTGCTGGATCTGGAAAAACTACTGTAGCATTACATCGTATAGCTTATTTAGTTTATAATTATCGTAATTTAATAAAGCAAAATCAATTTTTAGTACTTGGGCCTAATCCAGTATTTATTAAATATATTCAATCTGTTTTACCAGAATTGGATGTTTCTGGGGTAAAACAATATACTTTTGAAGAATTTGCTTTAGATTATATTGCTGAAAATATAAATATAAATTCTTCGGACAAAAAAGTAAATGCTAGTATTTCAGGAAAAATTAATAATGATGTTGATAAATTTAAAAGCTCGTTGAAATTTAAAGACATGTTAGATAATTTCTTGAATTTATATATATATAGTATAACTAAAGAAGATTTGAAAATGGGAACATTTAAAATTTTAGATAAAAGTATTATAAAGAAAATTTTTGATTCTACAAATACTAAATATAATGTTTCATTGAATAGTAGAATTGAGTCGACTATTGAACTTTTAATAAAATATATTTCTCATAATTTTGATAGCATATTAAGTTTACATAATGATTATTTTTATGAAATATTTAAAACAGCTAAAACTGAACAAGAAAAAAATACTCTACGCATCCAATTTAATAAAGAAAGAGAGGAATTAAAAAAGAATTGTCGTACTTTATTAAAAAAATATTTTTTTAAAGCAAAATTAAATACTACGAAATTGTATAAACTATTTATAAGTTCTATAGAAAATTATGATATATATATATATAATAATTTATCAATATTAAAAATAGATACTTTAGAAAACATAAAAAAAGGATATTATGAGTTTGAAGATTTATCAGCTTTATTATATATACAATTAATGATTAATCCAAATAAAGATTATCAAAATATTAGACATACTGTTGTTGATGAAGCTCAAGACTTAGGTGAATTTAATTTTTATATATTGAAAAAAATTTTATCTAATTCCACTTTTAGTATATTTGGAGATTTGGCTCAAGCAATATATGATTATCGTGGAGTAACAGATTGGCAAAGGGTTAATCAAATAATGTTTGATAACAATGGTCAAATAATTAATTTTACT
>CANRCL010000036.1 GCA_947629115.1 uncultured Bacilli bacterium
CAGCATAAACACTGAGTTTGAGAGATTTTGATTTTTAAAAAGTGTTTAAGTTGAGATTATAAAATATTACCCCCCCCCAGTCAACATTTTTTTGTTGAATTTTTTTCACGTGAATTTTTTTTCCATCAAAAAAAGCCTAATTTTATAGACTTTCATATTTTTGTTGATAACTCATAAGTTTTCAACACTATTTTATATTTTTTAAATTATAATCTAACATTTCATATATATCGCCATCTAATATTTTATCTGGTTCTTTACTTTCATAATTACTTCGATTATCTTTAACTAATTTATATGGCTCTAAAACATAACTACGAATTTGACTACCAAAATCAATATTTTTAGAGGTATCTTTTAAAGCATTAATTTTAGCATTTTCTTCTTGTAATTCTTTTTCATATAATTTATTCTTTAATATTTTCAAAGCAATTTCTTTATTTTTTAATTGACTTCTTTCATTTTGACAAGTAATAACAATTTTAGATGGAATATGGGTTATTCTTACGGCTGAATTAGAAGTATTAACTGATTGACCTCCGGCTCCACTAGAATGGTAAACATCAATTTTTAAATCATTTTCATTAATTTCTATATTAGGAGTTTCTGTAAATTCGGGAGTAATAGTTATGGACGCAAAAGATGTATGTCTTCTTTTACCAGCATCAAAAGGACTAATTCTAACTAAACGATGAACCCCACTTTCTCTTTTTAAATAACCATAAGCATTATCTCCTTTAATTAACAATAATGCTGACTTAATTCCGGCTTCTTCTCCCGGAGTTGTATAAATTACTTCATAACTATAATTATATTTTTCACAAAATCTTTCATACATTCTTAAAAGCATTGATGCCCAGTCACAAGACTCTGTACCACCTGCTCCAGGATGAATTTCTAAATAACAATTTAAATTATCATATTCGCCATTCAAATGAGTTTCTTTTTCTAAATCCATTATTTTATTGGCTAAAGTAGTATATTCTAAATTAAATTCTTCTTCTGAAAAATCACTTTGTAATAATTCTAAAGTTTCTAATTCTGAAAATAATTTTTCATAATTATTAATTATCTTTTTTAAATGTTGATATTCTTTATTTATTTGATTGGCTTTTAAAAAATCATTCCAAAAACCATCAACATTAATATATTGTTCTAACTTTTCAACTTTTATTTTTAAATTATCAATGTCAAAGTGACCTCCCAATAGTCACTAAAGTATCTTTTAAATTATCTAAATTATTCATAGTTCTCCTTACTTAACTAATACTTATTATTTGATTTATTTCACCCTCATTATATAAAATATGAATTTCATCATCTTTACTAATAAAAGGTAAATGTGTTTTATTTACAGAAATATTGGCCATATAATATTCTCCATCAGTATCTGTAAAATAATAAATTGTATTACCATCTAAAACAGCAGTTGAAACTTTACTTATAACAATATCTTTTTCTTTAACATTTGTATTATCAATAGTTGTATTTTCTTTTAAATATTTTTCAGCAGCCACATCTATACCTAAAGAAGCATCACTTACAACAACTTTTTGATAATCAGCCACATCAATAAAAGCATACATTTTAACAAGTCCGGCATTATCTTTTAAACTTAATAAATAAGTAGGTTTATTATTTAAATTAATAAGTAATGGGAATGAAGCAACATAACCTTTTTCTTGAACTAATCCCTCTGCAGAAGCCATTGCACTAAACTCTTCAGCACCTGGAGAAGCATAATAATTTGTCTCTTTAGTTCTTAAATTGATTAAAACAAAACCTAAATTGGATTCATCACTAGATACTGATGTAATACCAGTATATAAATAAACATCATCATCCATAACTAAATAATTATAACCCTCGGTTGTATTAATTACATCTTTTTGTCCAAATATAGAATTCCAATAACCATTTCGGTATTCGCCCCAGTTATCAACTTGTTCAATTAATAAATCTGCACTATACACATGGTCTACCCAAGTTGGTACTTCATTTACGGCATATCTTTGACTATCTCCAGTAATTGCGTCTAAAATTACAACACCATTAATTTCTTTTTTCATCCCAATTCCTATATATTTTATAGTTGGAACAATCCAATATGGATGTCCATCATTATCAATTTCAAATGAGGCTTCATCAAAAATTGCTGTTGGATAACTTAATCTTAATTTACGATTTAAATTTTCAAAAAAGTAAGCACTTGGCATATAACGCATTCCTTCAGATAATTCTTCTAAAGAAGCACTACCATCAACTGAATTAACTTTAATATAACCTTTAATACCCTCTTTACGATTAGTAAAATATTTAATTAATCCAGCATATTCTAAAGGAGTCACTCTAACTATTTCATTATTATAATTTATTTGAGAATAAATATCGCTTACATAAAATTGACTTACCCAAGATGTAAATTCACCCATTTTTCTGTCACCAAGTTTTTCACTACTTTCTCTATCTATTAAAGGAGTTTTCGTAAAATCAACTAAAGCCACATCACTAGAAAAATCATGAGTTTCATCAACTTTTATTCTTTCACTATAACTTTTAGCGTTAAATAATGGTGATACAATAAAATTAATGGCAAAACCTAAAACTAATAAAATTGGAATACTAATTGATAAATAAAGGGAAACTTTAGACATTTCCATATGTCTGTGATGAATAAAATAATCCAAATTAGAAAATGATGTTAAAATTATCAATAAAATGATAATCATAAAGACATAAGTCCAAAATAATGGGCTAGTTAAATTTAATGGTGGCAACATAAAATAATATAAAAATAATGCTACTCCTAAAGTAATTAAAGTTATAAAAATATTTCTTTTCATATATTCCTCTTTTCTAATACTATTTTATCAATAAAAAAACAAAAAATGAAGATATTATTTAATCCTCATTAATTTATGATAACTATCATCTAATTCTACTATTTCATAATCGTGACCCAATTGAACATAATTTCCCATTGTATCTGTACTAGTTAAATAATTATTAGGATCTAACATTATCTTCATTGAAATATCGGAATTAATTCTTGAACCAACTAAATCATTTAAACATTCTTGAGAAGTAAGAGAGATAGGACTTTCAATATCAGTAATAATACCAAAATATGCTGGATTATTTAAAGCATCTTTAATAAAATAAAGCCAAAATTGTAAATCACTTCCAAAAGGAATTTTTACACCCTTAAAATCATAAAACTTTTCTCCAGTAGTCAAATATCTATTCCATAATTCTCGATAAGTAAAACAAGAAATTTCAAGATTTCTAATTAACTCATTAAAATCTTTAACAAAATTATCTTCATTTTTAATTAAAATTTCATTAACTCTAGTTAATAATTTTTTACTTCTTAAATTACATTCTTTAATCCCTATTTCATTTTTTATTCTTTTTAAAATATGATAAACAACTTGAAAAAGTAAATACTCCCTATTAATTAAGGCTAAGTGATTTCTATCAACTTGTTCAATATTTCTTTTATTTATATCTAAAGCAAAATCTTCTACTTTTACAGCAATAGGTGAATAACTATCAGGTTTTACTGGGTAATCATCTAATAAATTATTAATTAATTTATCTTTTTCTTTTGCATCTTCGCCATATATTATTTGATGTCTACTTTGCCCTAAAATTTTTTGTTCAATATATCTCATAATAACTCTTCTTTCCGTAAGTTGTATTATAGCATACTAAATAATCATAAGTCATTAATTATTAAATATTTTTGATTGTTAAATATACTAAATTCAATTATTACTTTCCTACTAAAACTAATTTATTAATATTTTTTAAATAACTTGAATTAGTTAAAACTGTTTTAGAAACTTGCATAGTACTTCCCGAGGCATGAATAATTAAGGGTTCATTATTAACTATGCCAACATAAAGCATAACGTGGCCATTTTGAAATAATAGACTAGGTTCAGTATTTTTAATAAGTTGTAATTTTTGATTATTTGTTTTACCTGCTAAACTAATTATTTTACCAACACTTTGATTTTGACTTGAAGTATTTCTAGGGAAAGTGAACCCAAAGGTTCTATAAACATTGCTTACAAAACTAGAACAGTCTACTCCTTTATTCATACCTCCCCAACTATAACTTACTCCTAAATATTTTTCGGCTTCGTTAATTATATTTTCTAATGTATAAGGTAAATAACCAACATTAGCGCTTTTTTTCGCAATTGCAAGGGATTTTTTATAAACATTATTATTGGTATCTTTAACTGGTAAAACTACATTATAACTAGAAGTGGTTTCTCCAACTAAAGGCAATTTTACACTCATATCTAATATTTCATTATTAATATTGATACTAGAATCAGTAATAACAACAAACTTTAAAGGATTAGTAAAATATTCTATATCATCTTTAGTAGCCAAGGCTACTTTATCTTTTTCTATCCAACCCAAATAAAAAGGACTAATTACAAAATACCATAAATTATCTTTACTTTCGTGAATTATTAAAACTGGAGTATTAATATGCAATTCTGTTTCTTGTAATCTATCAAAATCTTGTTTATTTGAAGTATCATAAAAATGCATATTAGTAGGCATACTTCTTAAATTAGCCCGACTTACTATAATACCTCTTCTTATATTATTATTAATATTTTCTAAATTACGATTATCTAAAATACTTTGGGTATTATTAACATTTAATTCTTCACGACCATTATATTTAGGTAGTTTAGGCAAATTATATTTTTCAATAAAAGATTTTATTTGATTATCAGAAATATTAATTAAAGTATCTAAATTATAATACATATCCGTTTTATTAGTTATTTGTTTATTATATTCTAAAATTTCTTCCGTTGTTAAAATAACTTTATTGTTAGTTTTATCATTTGATACTTCCGAATTATTATTTGTTTCGGATTTTTCATTATTAGAATTATTGGTATCATTTTCATTATTTTCTACTTTTGGAGGGTTTGATTCATTATTTGGTTTAGTAGATGATGGTTTATCTTGAACAGTAGGTTCTTGAGTTTCTACTTTTATTGGTTCTTTTTCAATAATTAAGCCCATTTTAATTAAATCATCAGTACTTAAAATATTTTTATCAATTAATTCTTTCAAAGTATAAACATCTCCATCTAAATATTTTATGGTAATTTCTTTACTTTTGCTACAAACTAAATAGTATCTATATTCATTATCTTTTTTGATTTCTTCTTTATAATTTTCACAATTAGCATTATTGTTATGAATTTTTAAAACCAGTGCATTTTTTATTAGTTTATCATTTTTATAATGGGTTGGGGTAATTAAAGGCCAAATTAAAATCCCATTAATAACTAATAATATTAATGAGATTATATATAAATCTTTTTTTGCCATCTAAATCACCTACTTTTAGTATGACATAATTATACCATTTTATTTATAGCTTATAATATTTACTATTTCTTCACCATGATATTTAATTTTTACATCAGATAAAATATTCATCTTTTTTAATTCTTCTAAACTTGTAGGTAAATTTAGCATTATTTTTTCTAACTCTTCATTAGTAAATATATAATATGCCGGAATATTTCTATCTTTGGCTTTATCTTTACGATAATTTAATAATTTTTCTCTTATCATATCAGGTGTGTTTTTATATTTATTAGCAAAATCATAAACATTATTAGTATTATTTTCTAATATTGAATTTGCTAAAGATAACATTTTATTTTTTGAATAATAATAGTCCTTATCATAATTATCTAAATCTTTTTTAATATAACTAATTAGTTGGTCTACTTTTATAATATCTTTTTTGATTTCTCTTGGAGCATAATAAGTATTTAACACTGCTTTATGATTAGCCAAAACTACCAATGATTTAAACATATACTTATCAAAATTTTTTTCTAATAATAATTTTCTAATAAAACTTGCATTGCTTTGAATCTTTTTTCGTAATATTTCTTTATGTCTAGAAATTTGTGTATAAGGAGAATATATACCCTCTTTAATTTTATTGCCATTTATTTCATATTCTCTTATGAAATCTCCTTTATTATTAACTGTAATATTACCTATTAGATTTTTACATTCGACTAAATAAGTAAATCCTTTAGTTATAATAATATAATCAAATTGGGCTTTTAAATCTTCATATTCTATTACTATATCATGTAAAACATACATTCCAATATTGGAATTTTTTAATTCAAACTCTATTTCTTTTTCTCCTTGTATACCAAATTCTAATAATTTAATATCTTTATCAATTTTATTTTTATCAGTTAATTTTTCTCTTATTTGTTTTAATTTTGCTAATTGAGTTTCTAAATTACTATCAGATTTTAAAAAGATAGGTTCATTAAATTTATTAAATAATTCCATTGTTATCTAGTTCTTTCTCGGACTATTTGTTTTGTGTCTTCTTCTGATAAAGTTTGGGTTTTATATTTGATTAAATTCATAAATAGATTAAATACTTCGGGATAACAACGGGATGAAAAATAATCTCCTAAATTTATATCCATTGATGATTGCTTATAATTTTTGGCTTTGGCTATAACTAATTTCACTGTATTACCATTGTCAACTACATTAAAATGCGTTTTATCTTTATTTATATCATCAATTGTATATATTGTTTTATCATTTAAAGATTCACAAAATTCTAAAAAAGCACTATATAGACCATTAGCATTATCTTCAATATCTCGAAAAACAAAACTTAATGTTGTAAAATCGTCATCTAAATCAGTTTCTTCACTATCATAAGCATTAATTCCAAATTTAGGAACTCCTTTAGGATTAATTATAAATAATTTAAGATATTTTATGATTTCATTGTTTCTTTTTGTTATTATTAAAAAACCAGGTCCACCATAAGAATCATCATAAAATAATTCATTTACTTCTTGAGAATAGTTAAAAGCAAAGCGATGGTTATCACAAACATAATTATTATTTACTTCTTCAATAGAAAATGGATTGTTTTCACACTTTAAAATTTCTTCATCTTGAAATTTATAATGATGACAATCTATACAATTACTACAATTTCTACTACAATTTTCCATACTATAACCCCCTTAATTAGGTTAGTATTCTATCAAACTACCTTGCTTTTGTCAAATTTTGTCAATCTTTGTCATATATTGTCGAATTTTAGGCTTGGGTCTTTATTTTAATCTTTCAATAACTAATGTGACAATTGGATTTGCAAAAAATGAATTATTTACTAAAGCATTACTACTTGGACTTACTAAATGTATTTCTTCTTGAGATAGATTAATTAATTCAAAAGTATCATTACTTAATACAGTTGTAACTATTCCGTGGGCCATAATTCTAGTGACGGGTTCTTGGTAATCCCAAGTACTACCACCAACATAAATAGTTGGTTCATCAACTTTTTTTAAGCCGATACCAATAACACTTTGTTGGCCTGGATAAATTGCGGCTTTAGCAGCATAGGCTTCGACCATTATATCAATTCGGTAAACGCCACCATTTTTAATTGTTATCGTATTATCTTCACTTAATTCAAAGTTTTCATTCATATCATAAATTTTGGTTTCGATTGGAATTCTAGCCCCAGAACTAAGTGTAATTCCTAAAGGGTCAAGGTCATCATTAGCCGTCATAAAATAAGCACTTGGAATTTCTAAAGGTCCAGGAATTCCTTGTGGTCCTTGCGAACCTTGAGGACCTGGTGGGCCTGGATAACCCATATCTCCCGGTAAACCTTGAGGACCTCTCTCGCCTTGTTCTCCTTGAGGGCCTCTTTCTCCTGGAGGACCCATTGGACCTACTTCACCCGTATCACCTTTTGGCCCTTGTGGTCCTGTATCTCCTTTAACTCCTTGAATACCTTGGGGACCTACCGGGCCTTGAATTCCTTGCTCACCTTGTAAACCAGTTTCGCCTTGAATACCTTGTTCGCCTCGTTGACCTTGAACTCCCGGAGGACCTTGAATACCTTGAGGGCCTCTTTCTCCTTGTTTTCCTTGTGGACCTTGGATACCTTGTTCCCCAGTATCACCTTTTGGGCCTTTTATTTCACCAACATTTTTCCAACCCGCAGGGTCAACTGACCAAACATATAAATTTGGCCCAACTAAATAAGAATCACCTTGATTGCCGATTGGATATTCTTGATTTAAAGCCTCTAATGTATCAAATGAACCTAAAATAGTAACGCTTGTTCCCGGTGTTCCTGCTGGACCCGTTGGTCCCATCTCACCTTGCGGACCTGTAGGTCCAATATCACCTTGCACACCTTGCGGTCCGGCTTCACCTATTGGTCCTTGCAAACCTTGAATACCCATTTCTCCTTGAGGTCCCATATTTCCTTGCGGACCTTGAACTCCTTGTTCACCTTTTTCACCCGGCGCGCCTTGTAATCCTTGACTTCCTTGTGGTCCGGTTGGACCTATTTCACCTTGAGGCCCAACAATTGGTCCAACATTTTGCCAAGTTTTATTATTATCACTCCATACATATAAGTCATTATTTATTACATAGTTATCACCTAAATTACCAGTAGGATGATTTTGAATTAAATCATCTATTGTATCATAGGTTCCTAATATGGCAAGTCCTTTACCAGCGGGCCCAGTTGGACCATAGCAATAGTATGTCTTATTATATAATTTATTAGCGCATTTAACTTTTTGTAATGCTTTATCATAATTATTCATATAATCTAGACTCCTTCAGTTTAATATATGATTTAACTCTTATATATGTACTATCAATAAAGAAAAATCATTAAATTTTTACAAAACAAAAAAATGTTAACACAAAATCTATGTTAACAATCTTTTGATTTAATTATAAATTCATCTTATATATTTTTATTGCAAAAATTGTAATTTGGTATGTATGATATGTATAGCACTACCTTTAATATAAAAATTTTCTATAATAATTTTAAATATTCTTTTAGCATTTCTATTTCTAACCTGTTTATCAATTTAACAAAATCAGTATAATCTTTCGTTGTATGAGCTTTATCTAAAACTTCATAATATTGTAGTCTATCTTCTTTCTTTATAATTACAGGGTTAAAACCGTGATTCATTAAATCTAAATTCATAATTAATCTCGATGTTCTTCCATTTCCATCAACGAAAGGATGAATTTTAACAAGTTCACCATGCAATAAAGTAGCTTGAATTATTGGATGATATTTATTCCATGTTTTATAATTTAAAATTAATTTTTCCATGAACTCTGGAACTTTTATAAAATCGGGTGGAACATGA
Source organism: uncultured Bacilli bacterium (assembly GCA_947629115.1). Next base: position 9,249 of record CANRCL010000036.1, read on the forward strand.
TTTGCTCCTTTTATAGTTACATTTTCACTTCTATATCTTCCTGCGTTTTCATTATCAATTTCCTTTAATATAAGAGCGTGTATATTTTTAATATTCCACTCAGTAATTGGGTCATCCACTTTTAATAAATCATTTAAGAACAAAATTGCATGTTCGTGATTTATAACTTCTAAGTGTTCTTTTATTGATTTACCTCCAATAGTAATTCCTTCTAAAACTACTTGAGTTTCTTTTAATGTTAAAGTATTTCCTTCTATGCCATTACTATTGTAAATCCATTCCAAATTTATTTTTTCTTGTAAAGTTCTAAGCGTATCTTTTGGTATAGGTCTTTTTTTATCAAGTTCTTTTTTTAAAATGTCTACTTCATCAAAAAAATTATTTGGTAAATTAATAATAAAATTATTAAAGTTTGGTTTTATAGTTCTTTTATCAACTGGTTTTATTGCATCATTAGGGATATTCCAACTATTTCCATTTTTGACTGCCCCTTCTATTCTTCCATCTTTTAATAATTTTCTTATTCTTCTTTCACTGATATTCCATTTTTTCATAGCCTCTTTAGTAGTTATAAATTCCATAGATATCGCCTCTTAAATGATTATACCGCAATCGGTATCTTTAGTCAACGATTTAATTCTTTTCATTAATTTTTGTCATCAACCTTATTCCGCTATTTACTTCATTTCACATTAGTAAAAGTAGCATCAAAAAAATGTCAACAAAAATGTTAACGCTTTTCTAAACTGTAACTAATTCTTTTTTTAATAATTCAATAACCAAGTTAATTGCATTCATTATTTCATCATAATCAATGTTAGATACATAGGATTTTTTATTTTTATAATTTTTAAAATTTAATCTTAACTTATCGCTTTCTTTTATTTTACTAAAATTATATATGATTTTATCTATATCAAAATCAGTTTCTCTTCTTTCAAAAGTGTTTTT